>CAZYWR010001363.1:0-1585 GCA_964651185.1 uncultured Polyangiales bacterium | reverse complement strand
GGGAAGACCGCCAATACCGCGGAAAAGCAGGTTGATGCGGCGACTTATGCCGTGCGCCTGCGCGACCTCGAGCAGCGCATCAACGAGCTCAAGGAACAGATCTTCCGCTCCAAAGCGCGTCTATCGTTGCTCGCCGAGACGGTGCTCCAGGGAGTGGTCGCCGGCTCCCAGACGGTGATCGTCCACGAGAACAAGATGAGCGGATCGTACAAGTTGGTGAAGGCGGTCTACGCGCTCGATGGCGCGCCCATCTTCAATCGTGCCGACGAAGAGGGCGGCCTGAGCGAGCGTCCCGAGTTCGACGTCTACAACGGGAGCATCGTGCCCGGTGAGCATACGCTTACGGTCAACCTCGAGTACCGCGGCCACGGCTACGGCATCTTCTCTTACTTGAAGGGCTATCGCTTCAAGGTGCGCTCGAGCTATTCGTTCTCGGCGCCCGAAGGCAAGGCCGTCAACCTCCGCGTGGTCGCGTACGAGAAGGGCGGGCCGACCGCGCCGCTCGAAGAGCGTCCCGCCATTCGCTATCAGGAGCGCGTCACGGAAACCAGCGCTCCACAGCAGGTTGCTGAGGCGCAAGGAGGCAAGTGATGCGACGCGGCCCGACGCGCGTGGGCTCGCTGGGCTGGGTGGCACTTTCGGGGTGGAGCGCATTGTGGGCTCCGTCGGTCCGCGCCCAGGACCTGCGCAAGGTTGAACAGCAGCTGCGCGACCTCGAGATCTCCACCCAGCAGATCGTTTCGGAACCCCTCTCGAGCAATAACACGCGCAGCCCCACCTTCGTCGAAGAGCGGCTCACGGACGGCGAGCTCTTCTACCGGCTTCAGGACTACGTCCGCGCCAGCATCATCCTCACCGACATCGTCGACAACTATCCTAAGCACCCGTCGTACCCGGACGCGCTCTACCTGCTCGGCGAGTCGCTCTACGCTGCCAAGGACTACCTGGGAGCGCGCACCCGGCTGCGCCAGCTGATCGCCCGTGCCGACGATCCGCAGTTCCGACCTTACGCGTCCCGTGCGCTCGGCCGGCTGATCGAGATCGCCATCCACACGCGCGATTTCGATGGCGTGGAGGGGTATTTCGAGAAGCTCGCGCAGCTCCCGCCCCAAGAAGTCGAAGCCGCGACCTCCTACTATCGCGCGAAGTATCTGTACAACCGCGCCGTGCCCACGGAAGAGGTGACGCGCGGGGGGACGGAGCTGAAAACGGCGGCGGTGCAGACGCAAGAGCTCGAGGCCGCGCGCCGCGCTTTCGAGGCGGTCACCCCCAACAGTCCTTACTATCCGCAGTCGCGCTACTTCATCGGCGTCATCTACACGTTGCAGCGGCAGTTCCCGCAGGCCATCGAGGCCTTCCGCGCCGTGCTCCGATCGCCGGCCACGACGCCCGAGCACGTGCAAGTCGCGGAGCTCACGCAGCTCGCCTTGGGCCGCCTGTACTATGAGACCGACCAGCTCGATCAAGCGATCGAGGTCTATCAAAGCGTGCCGCGCACCTCGAAGTGGTTCGATGTGGCGCTGTTCGAGATCGCCTGGGTGTACATTCGCATGGGCGATTCGACGCGCGCCGAGCGCGCCCTCGA
>CAZYWR010001362.1:0-2977 GCA_964651185.1 uncultured Polyangiales bacterium | reverse complement strand
CGCACTGACCGCCGCTCGTCCCGCAGGCCACTGTATGGCCGCATCCGTCGTCGGCCATTCCGCAGGTCCGGCCTCCGCACGGATTGGGATTGGGCGTACAGGCGCACTGGTTGGCTCCCAGGCAGGCGCCTCCGTTCGGGCAATCCCCGCACTGAACCTTCTGGCCGCACTCATCGATCTCGCCGCACTGGGCGCCCTGCGCTGCACAGGGATCCGTGCGCACCTTGCAGCCACATTTGAACTGGCCCTTGTCGGGGTCGCCGCCGCAGCGGTCGGGGTCCTTGCATGGGCTCTCGCCGTTTGAGAGGTTGCAGTTCAGTGGGGCGCCGCAGTTGTCGACGGTGTTCCCACACTCGTAGTCCAGCTCGTCGCAGCCGAGGGCCACGCATGCGCCCGCCTCGGCTGCCACGCTCCCGTCGATACCCACGGCAGCGTCCATGCCGCCGGCATCCGCGACCCAGATCCCGCCGTCGCCGGCGTCCGGTAGGTTGCCCTCGCCCGAGGCGAGCGGGCCGGTATCCGGGCCCGCGTCGTACAGCCTATTCGGGTGATCGGAACCGCAAGCGTAGAGGGAAAAAAGTGCGAGTAGGCCGAGGCCAAGCCATTGCCGGGTGAGGTGCATAAGGGGGTAGCGGCAGGAAAGCTCAAGCGCTCGGAGCTTTCAAGCGAGTTGCGTCACCCCTCCCGCGTGTGGCGCGAGAGGCGAAGAAACGCGCCCTCGGGCGCATCCCACTGTTCTGCTTCGAGCACATTTATGCACTCGCGCTTCGCCCGCCTTGCGCCCCGCTTTCCCACGTGTTTGCTTTGCGGGTCATGCTCGCTGCGACCCCGATGCCCAAGGCCTACGATCCGTCATCCACCGAACGAAAATGGTACGCGTTCTGGGAGGAGCACGAGCTGTTTCGGGCTAGCAGCGATCCGGCCGATGCACGCCCGACCTACGTCATCGCGATGCCGCCCCCGAACGTCACGGGCACGCTGCACATCGGCCACGCGTGCCGGACGACGTTCGAGGATGTGCTGATTCGCTATCATCGGATGCGCGGCTACAACGCCCTTTGGATCCCCGGCACGGACCACGCCGGGATCTCGGCGCAGGTGGTCGTCGAGCGACAGCTCAAGGCGCAGGGACTCACGCGGCACGACCTCGGGCGCGAGAAGTTCCTCGAGCGGATGTGGGCTTGGCGGCGCGAGACCGGCGACCGCATCCTCGAACAAAAGCGCACGCTCGGCGCTTCTGCAGACTGGTCACGCACCAAGTTCACGATGGATCCCGATCTGTCGGCGGCGGTGCGCGAGGCGTTCGTGCGCTTGTACGAAGAGGGCCTCATCTACCGCGCCACGCGCCTGGTGAACTGGGACATCGCGACCCAGACCGTGCTCAGCGATCTCGAGGTCGACACCGAAGAGAACGTGGAAGGCGAGCTCTACGAGTTCGCCTATCGGACCGAAGATGGCGGCGAGATCGTGGTCGCGACCACGCGTCCGGAGACGATGCTCGGCGACACGGCGATCGCGGTGCATCCGGATGATCCGCGCTACCGCCACCTGCGCGGCAAGTTCGTGCAGCACCCGTTCGTAAACCGGAAGGTCCCGATCATCACCGACGCCGAGCTGGTCGACATGAGCTTCGGCACGGGCGCGGTGAAGGTGACGCCGGCGCACGACTTCAACGACTTCGCGACGGGCAAGCGCCACGGGCTCGAGGAGATCAACATCTTCACGCTCGACGGGAGGGTGAACGAGAACGGCGGCGAGTTCCGTGGCCTCGAGCGCTTCGCGGCGCGCAAGGCGGTGAAGCAGCGTCTGGCGGAGCTCGGCCTCGAGCGCGGCTCGAAGAAGCACCTGATGACGCTGCCGCGCTCCCAGCGCTCGGGCACGGTGGTCGAGCCGCTGATCTCGACGCAGTGGTTCATGAACACGAAGCCGCTCGCGGAGCCGGCGATCGCGGCGGTGGAGTCAGGTGCGACGAAGATCCTCCCGGAGGACTGGACCAAGACTTACTACCACTGGATGCGCAACATTCAGGATTGGTGCATCTCGCGCCAGCTCTGGTGGGGCCATGCGATTCCAGCCTGGTATTGCGCGCGCCATGGCCACGTGAACGTCAGCCGCACGGACCCGACGCGCTGCGAGAAATGCGGAGACGAGGAGCTCACGCGCGATCCAGACGTGCTCGATACCTGGTTCAGCTCGGGCTTGTGGCCGTTCTCGACGCTCGGCTGGCCGAACGACACGCCCGACCTGCGCAAGTTCTACCCGACCAGCGATCTCGAGACCGGGTACGACATCCTGTTCTTCTGGGTCGCGCGCATGATGATGATGGGCATCCACTTCATGGGGAAGGCCCCGTTCTCGCGCGTGCTCTTGGCCGGCATGGTCACCGACGAAAACGGCGACAAGATGTCGAAGGTCAAGGGCAACGTGATCGATCCGCTCGATCTGATCCACGGCGCGAGCGCGAGCGAGCTGGTCGAAAAGGCGAAGAAGAGCGGCGCCAGCGAGGCCGGGATCAAGTTCATCAGCCGCCATTACCCGCAGGGCTTTCAGGCGTACGGCTCGGACGCGGTCCGCTACACGCTGCTCAGCTACTCGCCGCAGGCGCGCCGCATCGCGCTGAGCGTGAAGCGCGTCGAGGGTTACCGGAACTTCTGCAACAAGCTGTGGAACGCCGCGCGCTACGCGATGCTCCAACTCGACGGCCAAGGCGCGCTGGCGACCGGGGCGCGCCCCGACGCGAACCTGCTGATCAACCGCTGGATACTCTCGCGACTCGACGTCGCGCTCGCCGCCGCGGAGCAGGGGCTCACGGCGTACCGCCTCGATGAGGCTTCGCTCGCGCTCTATCACTTCGTCTGGGACGAGCTGTGCGACTGGTACCTCGAGCTCACGAAGCCTCTGCTCGCGAGCCAGCAAAACGACGGTGGCGAGGCGGCTGCGCGCGAGACGCGCGCCGTGCTGGTGCACGTGCTCGAGA
>CAZYWR010001361.1:0-4063 GCA_964651185.1 uncultured Polyangiales bacterium | reverse complement strand
CTCGCCTTCGTGATCTTACCTTTGCTGCTCCACGCCCTGCTCGGGCTCGTCCTGGCGCGCCGACCAGACCGCGCGGGCGCGTACGCCTCGCCAGCGTTTCGCAGGCTGCAGCTCGCCTCGGGCGCGGTCGCCGGCGCGTTCATCGCCTACCATCTCGCGAGCGTATGGCTGCCCCGCCTGCGCGAGCCCAATCCGATCGGCGCCGCTTATGACGCCATGCTCGACCACACCGGCCACCTCTCCGGGCTCGTCATTCATGTCGTGGGCCTGGCTGCGGTCTGCACGCACTTCGGACAAGGCTTGGGGGTGGCCCTCGGGCGGCTCTGGCCCGCTCGCATTGCGCCCGCGCGCGCGCGGGCGCTCGGGATCGCCCTCGGGGTCCTGCTCTGGCTCGCGTTCTTGAACGAGCTCGCCGGCTACGCGACCTAAGCGCCGTTGCTGTAGACTCGCGCCTGTGCTTCGCATCTACGCCATTACGCTGAACACCTTCCGGGAAGCGGTTCGCGATCGCGTGCTCTACGGCGTGCTCGGTTTCGCGTGCGCCGTCCTGTTCTTCACGTTGGCGCTCGCCGAGCTCTCCCTCCACGAGCAGACGCGCGTGGTCACGGACGTGGGCTTGGCGTCGATCTCCTTGTTCTCGGTGATGATCGCCGTGTTCCTCGGATCGTCGCTCCTGTACAAGGAGATCGAGCGCAAGACCCTGTACGTGATCTTGCCGAAGCCCATCCGGCGCAGCGAGTTCCTGCTCGGCAAATACTTCGGCATCTTCCTGACCAGCGTGGTGTTCGTGGCCCTGATGGGCTCGCTGCAGCTGTGGGTGAGCGCGCTCTCGGCCGGCGCCGCCCCCTGGACCGCGCTCGCGTTGATCGCCGGACTCGCCGTCGGGCTGGGCGTGGCCCTGTTCTTCGCGCGCGACCGCACCGCGGTGCTCGTGCCCTTCGCTGCGATCGCCTTGCTCGCGGCTTCGCTGTTCGCCGCCTACGCGCAAGCCGAGTTCGAGCCCATCCTGGCACAGCTCAGCCTGTGCGCCGTCGAAGTGCTGGTCTTGGCGGCGGTGGCGCTCCTGTTCTCCTCTTTTTCCACGCCGTTTTTGACCGGCATCTTCACGCTCGGCGTGTGGGTGCTCGGGCGTTCGGCGGACGACATGGCCACCATGAAGAGCAAGCAGCTCGGCATCGGCCTCCAGCGCTCGCTGCGGATCGCCGCGGAGGTGCTGCCGAACCTGCAGCTCTACGTGCCCGGTCGCACGCTGCTGACCGGCCAGAGCAAGGTCCTGCTTTGGCCCTACGTGGCCACCAGCGCCGGCTATGGCGTGCTGTACGCGAGCTTGCTCCTGCTGCTCGCCGCCCTCATCTTCCGGCGGCGCGACTTCGTATGACGCTCGGCCCCATCTTGCGCGCGCTGTGCGCGGCCGGCGCAGGCCTCGCCGTATTGTTGACGGTGATGTCGGCGCGCGCCGTCTTCGAGGCGCGCGCGGCCTTGGCCGAGGCTTCGGCGGCGCTCGCGGCGCAGGATGTGGATCTCGCGGTCGTCCGGCTGCGCTGCGCGGCGCGCTGGTACGCTCCCTTCAATCTGTATGCGACGCGTGCGCTCGAACGCCTCGAGGAGCTCGGCGCGCGCGCCGACGCGCTGGACGACCGCGAGCGCGCGCTTTCGACCTACCGCTCCATCCACGCGGCCATCCAATCCACGCGCAGCCTGTACACGCCGCACGGGGCCATCTTGGCACGTGCTGACGCGCGGATCGCGACGTTGATGGCGGAGGAGGCGCCCGCGCCCATCGACGCGCAGCTCACCGTCGCCCAGCGCAAGGCTCTCTATCTCTCGCTCTTGCAACCCAAGGACCCGAGCCTGTTCGGGGTGCTCCTGGCGCTCGGCGGCTTCGTGACGTGGGTGGGGAGCGCGGTCGTGTTTCTGTCGTGGGGCGTCGACGCCGAGGGGCGCGTCTTGCGCGGCACCGCGCGGCGAACGGTCCTGTTCCTGCTGCTCGGCTGGATCGCGTTCGCGCTGGGGCTGCGCATCGCCTGAGCGGCTGCCAACGTGAGCCCGCGAAGCGCCCCTCTCGCCCCCGCATCTGTTTTCTTTCCCGACCCCTTCGTGCGCGCGCCGCGCGCTGGCGAGCAGAGGGCGGGCTTGCTGGGGTGCGCCGACTCTGATACCGAGCGTCTCGGCATGACTCGCCCGATCACGATCGCGGTCCCCAAGGGGCGCGTGCTCAAAGCGCTGGCAGCGCGCTTCGCGCACGCCGGCGTCGAGCCGGAGGTGCTGCTCGACGATGATCGGCGGCTCGTGCGTACGTCGCGCGACGGCGCGCTGCGCTTTTTGCTGCTCAAGCCCGACGACGTGCCGACTTACGTAGAGTACGGCGCGGCCGACCTGGGCGTGGTCGGTCGAGACGTGCTGCTCGAGCGCGAGTACGACCTCTACGTACCGCTCGATCTCGGTATCGGCGTGTGCAAGATGGCTGTGGCGGGCTTGGCCGGCCGGCCGCCCGGAGGCGAGCAGCTCCGGCCGTTGCGGGTCGCGACGAAGTTCGTCAACATCGCGGCGCGCTACTACCGCGAGCAGCGCCGCCAGGTGGAGATCATTTACGTCCAGGGCTCGGTCGAGCTCGCGCCCATCACGGGGCTCGCAGACGTGATCGTGGACTTGGTCGAGACGGGCGAAACCTTGCGCCAGAACGGCCTCGAGGTGTTCGAGCAAGTCGCGGACATCTCCTCGGTCGTGATCGCGAACCGGGCTGCGTTCAAGCTCGCGCGGGAGCCGATCCGCGCGCTGCTCGCCGCGCTCGCCGCGCCGGGGCCCGTCACAGGCGCTTGCGGAACTTGACCTCGATCTCGGTGAAGCCAGCCTTCAGGTGCGCCTTGCGCGCGCCCTCGTTGAAGGCCCAGGTGCCAGACTCGACGACCTGACAGCCGTCGCGGCGAAAAGCTTCGATCAGGGTGTCGAGCAGCAGCCGCCCGGTGCCGTGCCCGCGCTCGCCGCGCAGCACGAACCAATCCTCGATCACGCCTCGGCGCGGCAAGAGGCGGCGCGGATCCACCTCGATGTGACCGGTCACGTAGCCGACCGCGCGCAGTTCGCGTTCGGCGATCAGCACCTTCGTGTCGCGGCCGGCGAGCAAGCCCTCGACGTCGTCGCGCAGCGTGCCTTCGATGTCGCGGTAAGCGAGCAGCGGGATCACATCGGGGCGCGCGAGCTCGTCGCGATAGCGGATGTAGAGCTCGCGATGGAAGCGCAGCACCACCGCCTGGTCGGCGCGGGTCGCGGCACGGATGGCGACGGCTTGGCTCACGCGTCCAAGCCTAGTACACACGCGCCGGCCCGACGCCACTTCGGCGTCAAAGCGCGGACGCGCGCGCAGCCGGCGATAGCGCCACGAGCGGTCGTAGCTGCTTCAAGAGTGCCCGGCCGATTCCTTTGATTTGGAGTAGCTGAGACACGCTGTGGAACCCTCCGTGTGCGGCCCGGAAGGCCAAGATGGCGCGGGCCCGAGCTGGTCCGATGCCCGGCAGTGCGAGCAGCGCGCGTTCGTCCGCGCGGTTCAGGTCGAGCGGTGCCCCGCTGTCGGCCCCGGTCGTGCCAGGGCTGCTCTCGTCGTCTGCCTGGTCGTGCGCACTCTCTGCGGGTGACGCCGGGGGATCTGCGCGCGCATTGGGGACCTGCAGGAAGAGCAGGGCCGCGCACAGCAACGACGCGCACACTCGCGGACTCATAGCGTCGCCTCCGCGTCGCTCTTGCGCGCGGCCGGCACATCGCGCGGCTGGTATTCGCGGATGTGCAGCCGGCCGTTGGTGGGAATGGCGTCGAGCAGTACGGTCAGGCTGCCGTCGCGGTTGGGGAAGGCGGTGCCGACCCGCAGCCACACGTCCTTGCCCTCCGGCTTGGGCACGACAGCGTACACGGCCTGCATTCGCTTCGCGTTCGTCTCCATGTTCATCTCCCTTTCTGCAGCGCGCTGTCGCAGCGCCCGTGCCGCACGTGCGCGGCGCGCCTGCGCGTGCTTGGCCGGGCCGCCTGGCGGGCGCGCGCGCGTGGCGCCGGCGAACGCCGCGCGAAGCGC
>CAZYWR010001360.1:0-2641 GCA_964651185.1 uncultured Polyangiales bacterium | reverse complement strand
GCCTTGTCGCTGGCGCTCAGCCCCGCGCGATGACGAATGCACGTACGCGTGTTGCTCAGCGCATCCAGCGTCTCGCGCCGAACATGATCGTTGCGAATCTGCGTTGCGTTCTGCAAAAGCAATCCATGCGCCGAACGCACCAGCGGCGACGAGGCCGCCAACTTGGCCGCCGCTTGGTTCCCAGCGCCCACGGCGCTCGAATCAGCCTGGACTGCAGTCGTGGCGAGCGCCGCGGCTGCGGTCCGTAGCAAACCTGCTCGTTTTGACATACGACATGTTCCTCCGAGGAATCGGAAGATAGGTTTCGAGCGCGGACGGCTCTCGCAAACCCTGTGCAACGTCTTCGCGGCAGGACCATGTCCCACGCGCACAGGACGGGATTACGCGCGCGGACGAGCAACAGCGGCGCGGTCGCTTCATCCGTCCTGCCGCCTGTTACGGCGGCGCGATGCGCACGGGCTGAGCGCGCCGCGCTCCGCGGTCATCCCGCTCAGGGCATGCACAGCGAGGCACAGAATTTTTTCGGGAAGTTCGGATCGAGCAGCATCGCGAACGACCCGTCGAAGCAGGTTGCGTCGGTGAAGCCGGCGGCGACGCAGTCGTCATCGGTCATGCAGGTAGGTGGACGCTTGTCCGCGTCGGCGCATACGCCGGCGCCACGGCCACCGGACACCGCGCCAAGCAGGCCCGCCGTGATCCCGAGCACGCCCGAGCCGCCCTGCTGGCAGATCAGCGGCTTTGGGCACACGGGCAAGCTGGCGTCGCCCAAGAGATCGATGCCGAAGCCGCCCTCCGGCAGCGTCAGACCTGCGTCCAACAATCCACCGACCGCGTCGTCGATCGTGTCGTTGATCTGGTCCACGATCCCCGAATCGATGATCTCGTTGATCGCATCATTCGTGATGTCGGTGAGCGATCGACACGTCGTGAGCACATTGTTCGTGCAGGGCTGAAAGCAGGGCGGCGCCGCGCACGTGTTGCAGTCGCGGCCGAGATCGGTGCAGGAAGAGCCCACCTTTCCACCAGGGTTGCGCGCCGGTTCGGTGTCCCGCACCGCGCTTGTATTATTCTGATCATCGCCGCCGCCACAAGCGAACAGCGTGCCGCTCGCCAGAAGGCTGACTGCGAGCAAGTTTGGCAATGGGCAGATGATGGATCGCATAGGTCCTCGCATCCAGAGTCGCGGCTAGGCGTGGCCGTTTTGAAACGCGCACCGCGTCCCGCGACGCTTGGTCTCTTTGGGCCTGGGCGGCCCGGATAAGCGGCCCACGCTAGAGCTTCTTTTCCACGAAAGCTAGGGCTGTGAGCAAGGAGCAAGAGGCAAGAGGCGCGCATCGGACGCTCGCGCGCGGCGCGCACCATACCTGCCAAGAGTGGGCCGACCATCGGAAAGCCGAACGCAACCGAGCGCCGTTGGACAATCCCCTTCCCTGTCCCTGGGTGATCTTGCACGAGCTATCTCCGGATCCATCGCGACTGCGTCACGAGTGAAGAAAGACCACGCTCTGCGGCTTGCGTCCTCGCCGAGCGCACGATGACGACGTCGACAGATGAGAACAATCGACTCGGCGCCGCCCTGAACAGCTGGATCGGGTCGACATGCCAGCTCGTGTAGCAGTGCGCGTGCGCCATTCCATACGCGCGCCGAGCAAAGCGCGACGCGGCATGCGAGCACTCGGAGCAGAATGCAAGATGGCGCTTTTCGAGCTCGCATGAGCGCCGGTAGAGTGCCGCGCGCGCGGTGAGAGCCGTGGGCACCCTGGCGTGCTCTTTCACTCGTTGGTGATCAAGCACTACAGCGACCCGTCGCAGTGGCATCCTTACGGTCTCGATCCCGCACTGTCGGACAGCCTCCTGCCAGAACCGGACGGCACGTAACCGAGAGGCTAGTTGCAGCGCTCGCGGCAGACCTGATGGCCGCCGGAGTCCGTGCGGCAGGTGGTCGTGAACTTCCGCTCGCGGCGCGTGTCGGGCTCACGCTCGCGCTTCACGCAAATGAGGTGACCGCCGCTGTCATGTCGACAGTTTGTGCTGCTGTCGGCCAGTACGGTAGCCGCGCACGCGCCGCACAGAACCAGCACCAGTGCACCGATCGTCTTACTGCTCATGCTGCTCTCCGTTGCGTTCGAGGGCGCTCTCCAGAACGCCCAGAGCGTGCGCGGTGCGGGCCGCCATTGCTTTTGTAGCGCGCGTCGTCCAACTGACAGAAGACGCCGGCAAGGAAGCCGGCGCAGGTACGACCTGAACGAACGTGGCAAATCCTAAGCACTCAGCAGATCTTCCGCCAGCCAAGGTCACGCCCAAGAGGCTCACGCCCGCACAACGCGAACTTGTACGGTGGCTTGCTCGGGAGGCGCTGAAGTCATGGCAACCCTGAATCGATGCGCGATCTACGCGCGCTTCTCGTCGGACAAGCAGTCCGACGCCAGCATCGAAGACCAGGTGCATCGCGCACGCGCGTTCATCTCGGCGCAGGGCGGCAATCCTGATGTGGCGCAGGTATTCTCCGACTACGCGGTGTCGGGCGCGTCGATGGACCGCCCCGGCATGCGCGCACTGGAGGACGCAATCAAGCGTCGGACGTTCGATGTGCTGGTGACAGAGTCCGTCGACCGTATCTCGCGCGACGTCGAAGATGCAG
>CAZYWR010001359.1:0-3276 GCA_964651185.1 uncultured Polyangiales bacterium | reverse complement strand
CGCCGCGGCGCGCATCGACACGCTGGTGAACACGCACGCGAACGGCGATCACTGCTGGGGAAATCAGCTCGTGGGAGGCGCGCGCATCGTCAGCTCGCAGGCCGCGGCAGAAGAGATGCTCGAGCTCTCGCCCCGGCTCATGGCCACGCTCGTCTCCACGGCACGTTTTATCGCGGGCGCGCCCCAGCCGGTACGTGCGGCACTGCGCTTGCTCGGCCGCATCGGCGTGCCGCGCCTCGGAGCGCTGGTCGAGAGCGCGGAGTTCGTCGTCGACGCCTACGGAGCGTTCGAGTTTGGGAAGATCTCGCTCACCTTGCCCACCGAGACCTTTCGCGGATCGCTCTCGATGCGGGTGGGCGATCGTCCGGTCGAGCTGATCGAGGTTGGACCGGCACACACGAAGGGCGATGTCCTCGTCTATTTGCCGAAGGAGCGCGTCGTGTTCACGGGCGACATCCTGTTCATCGGGAGCCATCCGATCATGTGGGAAGGTCCAGTCGACAACTGGATCCGAGCCTGCGATCGTCTGCTCGATCTCGATGTCGACGTGATCGTCCCCGGCCACGGTCCGCTGACGACGAAGGAAGGCGTCCAGCAGACGCGCGCATACTGGACGCTTCTCGTGCAGCTCGCGGAGGAGGGCCGCGCGCAGGGCGCGACCGCAGAGGAGATCGCCGCGGAGCTCTATCGTCGTGGTTACGACGGCTGGTCCGAAGCCAGCCGCGTCGCCGTCAACGTAGACACGATTTACCGGGAGCTCGCGGGCGACCGCTCCTTCCAAGATCCCGTGTCGCGCGTAGAGAAGATGGCCAAGCTCGAGAAGTCCGCCGGACGCACCTGAGCCTCGTACGACGCGCGCGCTCTAAGTCAGCCTCATGTGGGTCTAAAGGGGCGTGAACAGTCACCGACGATCTACTTACTCCTCGCGGAGACGCGCCAGCTCCCCCCACAGCGCGTCGACGTCGAGGACCAATCCGTCGCAGCCTGGTACTTGATCGATCCGGCCCGAGGTCGCGCCAACCAGCTTCACGTAGTGGCCATCCGAGTTGCGCATGAAGATCTCGAACGAGCCCAGAGCCGGGTCCACAATCCAGTAGTAAGGCACGCCGAAGGCCGCGTATTCGGCCATTTTTTCTAAGCGATCGCGCCGCTCGTCTCGGGGCGAGGGCGAGACGACCTCGACCAAGATGTCTGCGGGTTCGCGGATTGGCCCTCGCCTCGGCGGCGCAGCTCGACCGCTCAGGAAGACGCTGACGTCCGGCTTGCGGCCGCTGGTCGGGCCCGTCAGCGTCTTGAGCTCGGAGCCGAACACGAATCCACGAGCGCCGAGCCAAGTGCCGAGGAGTCGGACGAGCCACGCGACGGCCAGTTCGTGCACGGCGTCGGGCACTTCCTCCTCCTCCAGTCGGCCGGCCACCAGCTCTCCACTCTCGTCTTCGGGCATCTCCAGCCATTCGTCCGAGCCCAGTAGAGGGCCGGTCCGGGAGGGTTGCAAGGCAGCGAGAGGAGGCCACGAAATCGCCACGGCTACCGCACGATAGCACGATGCTGAACGAGGCAGCGTGTCGCCGATCCGGACGCCTGGCGTGAGGCTGCGGAGCTCCGCCTCAAGCCGTCGAAGGGGAAAGCACCTCGCAGGCCCGGAAGTCACGCAGATCAGCGCGGGCGCGGCCAAGCTTGCGCTTCGCATGTCTGGCCGGACCCACGCACCCGCGCCCTTGTTAAGAGGCTCATACTTTCGCGTGCGCCTTGCACGGAGGCCGACGCGCCCCATATGGCGGCGCCGTGCGCCTGCATCTGGTCGAGCACCCAGCGCTGCTTGCGCAGCACGCGCGCCGAGGGGTTGCGGGCGCTGCGCTTGAGCGGGCTCGGCAAGATGGCCGCGAGCAGAGCCGCCTGTTCGATGTTGAGCTGCCGCGCGTCGCAATCGAAGTGATAACGCGCCGCGGCGCCCACGCCGAACACGCCGCGCCCGAACTCGGCGATGTTGAGATAAACCTCCAAGATGCGCCGCTTGGGCCACAAGAGCTCGACCCAGACCGTGAAATACGCCTCGAGGAGCTTGCGGACGAAGCTCCGGCCTTCCCACAGAAACAAGTTCTTCGCCGCTTGCTGCGAGAGCGTACTCGCCCCGCGCAGCGGCTCGCCGTCCAAGTGGTTGGCCAGCGCGCGCTCGATCTCGGCGGTGTCGAAGCCTGCATGCCGGAAGAAGCGCTGATCTTCCGCGCTCACGACGGCCAGACCGACGTACGAAGGAAGCTGCGAGAGCGGCACCCACTGCTGTTGCAAGGCGTACGCGTGATCGCCACGACGGCGCGCGGCGAGCTCGCGCTGCAGCATGATCGACGTAATCGGCGGGTCGAGGAAGCGCAGCGCGCCTACGACGACGGCAGTCAGCGCGAGCGAGCCGCCGAGCACGACGAACGCCCAGCGTCCGACCCGACGCGCGCGGAGCCGGCTGCGTTGTTTCCCGCCGCGCTTCACCACTCTCAGCCCCTAGCACAGCCGCGCGCGCGGGCGCCAATATGCGGAGGCGCCCCACTCACGTCTAGACGAGGCTTACGGCGTCTCCTCCGCACCTGCAGCGTTTCCGCAGTAGACGCGGACCTTGGCGAGCAAACGATCGCGGGCCGCGTCGGGCGCGCGGAACCAGTCCGTGCTCCACACACGCACCAGGTTCCAGCCTTGGCTCTCGAGCACCTCTTGGCGCAGGCGCTCGCGGTCGCGCGCGGAGCGCTGGGCCGCGTAGTGGGGACCGTCGCACTCGATGCCGCAAGCGAAGCCGTGTCCGTCGGGCGTGCGCACGGCCAGATCGATGAAGAAGCCGTGTACGCCGAGGCGCGGCACGACTTGGTAGCCGGCCTGCTCGAGCACTTCGCGCACGGCGTGCTCGAACGGCGTCTGGCTCTTGCCCGTGTGCGCCGGCCCCTCGCCCCCGCCCTGCTCGGCGTACACCAGGTAGTCGCGCAGGGTCCGTAGACCGGACGCGCCGCTGCCCTCTTCTACGCGCACGTCTTCGGGCTTGAGCGAGGCGTACACGACCAGCCGCTCGCGCGCGCGCGTGAACAACACGTTCAGGCGGCGCGCGCCGTGCTGACCGTTGAGCGGGCCGAAGCGCTGCGCGACTTTCTTACTCTTCGGGTCCGGACCGTACGTCATGGAGACGAAGATCACGTCGCGCTCGTCGCCCTGCACGTTCTCAAGGCTCTTCACGAAGAAGGGCTGCGCCGGGTGCTGCGCGTCGACGAACGCGCGCACCGCTTCGTCGTCGAGCTC
>CAZYWR010001358.1:0-1593 GCA_964651185.1 uncultured Polyangiales bacterium | reverse complement strand
TGCCGTAGTGATAATCGAAGGTCTCCGCGCTGATCACCGGCTGCAGCGCGTCCTTCGCGTACGGGAGAGGCGGAAGTTCGAAGGCCATTGACAAACCCTTTGTGGTTGGACCGAGAGATGATCGATCCCGCGCACCTGATGCGCGCGGTGAACGAAAACTATCCGATCGTGAGACAGGGTGCGCAACCCGTGGGCGGAAGCGGGTCGTGGTCGAACGCCTGTCAGCCGCCGTCGAGCCCCGGCTCGAGCGCGCCTGCGTCTGCGCCAGCCGCATCGAACTCCGCAGCGTCCGCGACATCGCCGTCTTCGCCGGCGTCGGCGGCCAGCCCCGCATCGGGTCGTGCGTCGGGCGGCGCGGCGTCTTCCCCACCTCCATCGGGCGGCGCAGCGTCTTCCCCACCTCCATCGGGCAGCGCGGCGTCTTCGCCAGCTGCATCGGCCGCGCCTGCATCGGCCATCAGCGCCGCGTCCATCTCGGGCGACACCGCGGCGTCGGGCGCGGGTGGCGTACCCGCGTCGACGGGACCCGCTTCGGCGTCGGAGAGCGAGGCGTCACCAGGTTCCGGTTGCACCAGCGCGCCGTCGAGGTTGGCGGCGTCGGGTTCGATCGCGATCGCACCGTCTTCGGCGCTCGGCACGGGCGTGGGCCCCTGCGTGGCAGCGCCGTCGAGCTTGCCGCGATCGAAATCGACCACAACCTCGCACGCGGCCTGGGACACGCACAGCGCCGAGCAGGTGAACAGAATGCGGCCGTAATCCACGACGTGCGAGCCTACCGTGCAGGCGCGCGCCCGGCCATCCCCGAAGCGGGCTTGGCGCGCGCGGGCAAGGACGTGGTGCCGTGCACGCTCCGTCGGCTTCGTCGACGCTTACTCTTTCATCTCACGCGTCGGCACCGGACGGCCTGCGCGCGCCTCGCGCACCAGCGCGATCACCTCGTCTTGCAGCGAGCCGTTGCTGGCGATCACGGCGCCGCGCTCGACCTCGGGCGCCGACCCTTCGAAGTCGGTCGCGCGGCCACCCGCGGCCTGCACGAGCGCGATGCCTGCCGCCATGTCCCAGGGCTGCAGCAAGAACTCCCAGTACGCGTCATAGGTGCCGTCGGCGACCAGCGCCAGATCCAGCGCGGCGGCCCCGCAGCGGCGCACGCCCTGCGTGCGCGCTTGGATATGGCGGAACTCGTCCACGTTGTCGTCCTCGGCGCCGCTCACGTCGTAGCCGAACCCGGTCGCGCAGAGCGCATCGCGGAGCCGCGCGCAGCGCGAGACGGCGCAGGCCTCCCCGTTGCGCAGCGCGCGCCCGCCGACGTAGCCGGTCCAGCACACGCCGAGCGCCGGCGCGAGCACCACGCCTGCGAGCGGGGCACTGCCGCGACACAGGCCCAGCGACACGCAAAAGAACGGATGGCCGTGTGCAAAGTTGGTGGTGCCGTCGATGGGATCGACGAAGAAGCGCAGCGCGTCGGGCGCTCGCGCTACCGAGCCCTTGCCGTGCGTCTCCTCGCCGACCCCGGAAATTCCGGGGAACGCGCGCGCGCGCTCGCGCGCGATGTGCGCCGCGGCCGCCAGGGCGTACTCGGTGCCGAGATCGATC
>CAZYWR010001357.1:0-3738 GCA_964651185.1 uncultured Polyangiales bacterium | reverse complement strand
CTAGCGGGCTGGCAAGCGGCGCTCGCGCTGGCCTGCCCGCTCTCGGCGTCGACTTAGCCATCAGGTGCGCAGCCGAAGCTCGCAGGGCGCAGTGCGCGCTCGCCGGTGGCGACGAGACGAACGCCCTGCTCTTTGCGAAACGTATGTTTTCGCAGCCTCGGCCAATCACGCGATCGCGTGCCCGTTTCCTGCCGCGGGGGTCCATGTCGCGAGGTTTTCGTCGTGCAGGGGCGAGTGAAGGCGAGAGCGGGGCGCGACGTCCATCGAGAGGAGACCCGCACGCGGCGTTCGTCCGCCATGGGCGAGGCCGCATTTCTTGCCCGGTGTCGCTTGTTCGTGCGTTACCGAGAGGGAGACTCATGAAGAGGCCCTGTCTTCTCTTTTTCTTGTCCGCGCTCGCCACGCTGACGTCGGCGAGTGCCTCCTCGGTGGCGTGGGCCAAAGGAGTCGAGACCGGCGCGAAGGCCTCTGGCGCGTCGGGCGCGGGCGAGCCGCGCACGAAAGCGAGCGCAGGCTCGCGCGGCGAGGCGCTCAGCGGGCCCATGCGTTCCTCGGCTCCCGCGAGGCAAGCGGGTTCTCCGACCTCGGCGCGTTCCGCTGCGGGCAGGCCGCCGGCGCAAGCCGCGCATGGCCCGATGGGTGCGTCCTCCCGCGCGGCGACGGCGAGCTCAGCCGGCAAGCTGCGCGCGAAATCCAAGGGCGCGCAGCCCTGTTATGCGCGACCAGTGCAGCTGGTCCGCGCGCGGGGCAGCGTGCTGGAACCCTACGAGCTGTCGCTGACCTTGTGCAATGGCGCGCCGAATCGGTCCGTGCTCGACACGCTGAGCATCGTGGCGCGTCCCCGTGACGTCGAACTGCCGACCGCGGCCGAGTTGCGGGCCTACCGCGCCCTGCCGCTCGCGCGCGGCAAGGGTAAGCGCTCTGGCAAAGGCAAGTTCCGCGACCCCGCGTTCGTCAGTGAGCGCATCATGCGGCTCCATCCTGGGCTGCTACTGCGCCTGCAGCGCATCGCCAACCGCTATCGCGGGCGGCCGATCGAGGTAGTCTCGGGCTATCGGCCCGACGCACGGTTTTCCAGCCGCCACCACCACGGCCGCGCCCTCGACCTGCGGGTAGCGGGCGTGAGCCGCGAACGGTTGCGCGACTTTCTGCGGCACTTCGAGCAGACGGGCGTCGGCTATTACCCGAACAGCTTCTTCGTGCATATGGACGTGCGCGACGCGAAAGGTTACTGGGTCGATCGCAGCGGCCCGGGAGAGCCGGCCGATTACGGCCCCTGGCCGCCGCGTAAACAAGACATGAAGCGTTCGCGCGAGCGCCTGGTGAGGAACGCGCTCGCCGAGCTATCCGAGCTCCGGCGTTAGCTCGCATCGTTCCCATCCAGCCGCGATCCTGCATTTCCGCTACTCGCCCGCCGTTGCGCTCGGTTTGGGCGGAGCGCGCTCCGACGCTTTCAGGAGGACGCTCAGGGTCGCCGCGCCCATGTCCGTGGGCTCGTAGCCATCGACCACCAACACGTAGCTGCCGCGCTCGAGCGGGGCGACCAAGGCCGGCGGCGAGCTCTCGCGCTCGGCGGCTCCGCGATCGATGCGCGGGGCCACGTAGCACGCGAGCTCGCTGCGGGGCTCCGCGCAGCTCTTGCGCAGGTACATGACCGCGTTGAACTCGGTGTCGTCGAGCACCGCGACGAGCTGGGTCGGAGCCTCGACGCGCAGCGGAAACAAGAGCTCGGGCGCTCCTTCGCCGCCGCAGCTGCCTGCGAGCTCGGAGCCGCCGTAGAGCGTGTCGAGCTCGTGCTTTCCCGACGTCAACCCAGGAGCGCGCTCCGCTTCTTGGCAGAGCGCAGCCACGCTCTTCGAAGCAGGCTCGTCGACGCTCTCGAGCGTGAGCACGTAATCTCCGCTCTGCTCGCGCGAATACGAGTCGCTGAACACGTAGTATGTGCCGGGCGCCAGACGCGCCGTGATCGCAGAACGCGCGTTGCTCAAGAAGTCGTCATTGCAGGCGAGCTCGCTCGAGGGATCCTCGCAGTCGGCACGCAAGTACAGGGAACCATCGTACTCGGCTTGCTGGCGGATGCGCACGCGCGAGGGGCGCTCGATCACCAGGCGCCGCACGTGCTCGGGCCCCTGCGCGCCTCCACCGCATGTAGCGCTGAACAAGTTGGCGCCGCCGCGCGTGGAATCGCGCGCGCTCAAGCCGGGAACGAGCGGGCGCGCGTTCGCGCACACCTCGCGGATCGTGGAGAGCGGCTCGAGCTCGGCGAACAGCTCGAACTCGCCCGCCTCGCCGTTGGCGCCGTCCACGGCGATCAGATAATGCCCGGGTGCGACCGAGACCTCGATGCGCGCATGGTGCGGGTCGCCCGAGGGCGTGTCGTCCACGCAGCGCAACTCTCGCGGCGCGCCGCTTCCCGTTTCGCTGTAGAGCGCGAGCGCGCCGTCGAAGTCGCTCGACTCGAGCGAGACGCGCAGCTCGGAGCGCTCGTGGACGTCGAGCGTATAGACGCATTCGGGAGCCGAGCCGCGCACGCAGCTGGCCCGCAGCGCGTCACGCCCGAGCTGTGTGTTGGCGCGCGCGGACGTGCCGGGCCGGAGCGCGACCGGCGCCGCGCAGGAGGCCGCGAGCGGGGCCGGCGCGGGGACGCGGAGCGCTCCCGTGCTGCGCGAGCAACCCGAGGAGCCGGAGCAGGCCAGCAGGCCCATCGAGAGGAGACCACCACGAACCCTGCGCAAAAGCGGGCGACCGGAAAACTCGGCCCTCCCTGGGGGCTCCACGCGCGGCACCAGACCGGAGCGCGGCTCAGGGGACGGAGGCCGATCGGGCCTAAGAATGACGAAGCGAGGTGGCGAGCGCACCTCCTGCCTGTACGTCGGACCTAGGTGTGTGCGCTATGTTTTGACGCATGAAGCCCGCCTCGATCTGCCCTACCTGTCAGGGACGCTCCGCGCCCTACCCGGAGAACCCGGCGCATCCGTTCTGCAGCAAACGTTGCAAGCTCGCCGACCTCTCCAACTGGCTCCACGAGCGCTACGCCGTGCCCGCCGAGCCGGCGCCCCAGGCCTCCGACGAGTGCACCGAGGAGCCGCCGCTCCTCCACTGAGCGAGCCAGCACACGCGCGACGCCCGTGGAGCGCCCGTTTGGGCGCTGCGAAAGTGGCGCGGTCAGCGGCGTGCGCCTGTTTTGTCGGTGACGACGGCCAGCGTCCGCACAATCAGAATCAGGTTAGACGAGCGGCGCGCCCTCTCGCTCGGCGAGCTCGCGATGCAGGGTCTGAAGCTGCGCCGTCACCGGCCCCCGCTGGCCGGGCCCAAGCACGCGGCCGTCGAGGCTACGGACCGTAATCAACCCCGCACCTGAGCCGGTGAGGAACACCTCGTCCGCGGTGAACAGGTCGGCACGACCGAGCGAACGCTCGCCGGCCTCGAGCCCGATCTGACGGGCTAGCTCCAGCACCGCGCCGCGATTGATGCCCTCGAGACAGCCGTCGGATGGCGGCGGCGTGAGCAGAGTCCGGCCGCGCAGCGCGAACACGTTGGCCACCGCCGCTTCGGCGATGTGGCCGCGACCATTGAGCAGGAGCGCCTCGTCCGCATTGCGCTGGCGCGCCTCCAGCTTGGGCAGCACCGAATTGAGATAGTTGAGGCTCTTCACGCGCACATCGAGCACGTCCGCGGCGGGCCGCCGATAGCTCGACGTGATCATGTCGAGCCCGCGCTCGCGCTGCTCCTCGGTGA
>CAZYWR010001356.1:0-1570 GCA_964651185.1 uncultured Polyangiales bacterium | reverse complement strand
CGATGGCCTGGCGCGCGCGCTTGATGTACGTGCGCACCGTCGTGCGCACGTGCCGATTGCGCGCGGTGCGCAGCTCGGTCTGCCGGATCCTCTTCTTGGCGGAAGCGTGGTTCGCCACAGTGCTCTCCAAAACGAAAACTGGGACCGGCTAGGTAGCGTTCGCTCCCTGCCTTGTCAAGCTCAGGGCCATGGATGTCCTCGCCGCCGAATTCGTCACCACCGCGGTGCACGTCGACGGGCTGCCCCCGCCGCTGTTCACCGAGCTCGCGTTCGCCGGCCGCTCCAACGTCGGCAAGTCGAGCCTGATCAACAGCCTCGCGCAGCGCAAGAAGCTCGCTCGCACCAGTGGCACCCCGGGCTGCACGCGCGGGCTCAACCTGTTTCGCCTGACGCTGCGGGGCGGCGCCAAGGTCGACTTCGTCGACCTGCCCGGCTACGGCTACGCCGAGCGCAGCAAGGCCGAGCGGCGCAGCTGGGGACCCATGATCGAGGGCTTTCTGCAGCGCCGCGTCGGCCTGCGCGGCGTCGTGCTGCTGGTCGACGTGCGGCGCGGACTCGAGCTCGAGGAGCGCGAGCTGCTCGCGTTTCTCTCTCACATTCGACAGCCAGCCCTGGTCGTGGCGACCAAAGTCGACCGCCTGCCGCCCAGCAAACGCAAGCCCGCGCTGCAGGCGCTGGCCCAGAGCGCCGGCGTCGACGCGCTGCCGTTCAGCGCGCAGACCGGCGAAGGACGCGACGCGCTATGGCGCGCACTGCTCGGCTTGGCGGCCGTCGAGCCGGCGGCACGCTCGCATGCCTGAGCCGGTCTCGGCGAACGGCCCCGCCCCGTACAACGCCCGACCCGTCGGGCTCTCCACGAATCGTTTGAGCTGCTGGGGCACCTTCAGGAGCCATTCCTGAATCACGCCGCGCACGAGCGCCACGATCAAGCTCTCGCCCGGATCCGCCATCACGCCCCAGGAGACGAGCGATAAACCTCGGCCGTAGGGCCGGACCGAGAGAAATCCCCAGGCCGCGCGCACGCTGCTTTCGAGCGGATCGTTGAGCTTGAAGGTGAGGTCATGGTGCGCAGGATCGAATTGGATGGCCATGCGATAGGACGTGCCGAGCGGACCACGCTTGTGCTCGACGCGCACCCGGCGCTGGTTCGCGGAGTCGCTGACCAGGACCGCTCGGCTTACGCCGGGAAGAATGTGCGGATAGCGCTCGGTGTCGTGCAGCGCTCGGAACACGGCCTCGGGCGGCGCGCCGACCAGCTGCCAGCTCGCGCCGCCGATCAGGCGCAGACCGTCGCGCTCCTCGTGCGCGGCTCGCACCACGAGCTCGCCTGCGGACAGACGCGCGCGCTCTTCCTGGGTGAACGGCTGCCTCGCCACGCTCTGTGCGGCGCAAGGATCCGCGGGCAGCCACGCCGCCAGCAGCCAAAACGCGGCGAAACGCACGGTTTCGCCCGCGCGCGTCAGCGGCCGACCCGACGACTCACCCCGTTGTCGCCCGCTCTGGCGTGCATCCACTGCGCACGAGGATAGCGCGTTGCCGTCTCCTCCATTCAACTTTGTCTCGCGGCTTC
>CAZYWR010001355.1:0-7607 GCA_964651185.1 uncultured Polyangiales bacterium | reverse complement strand
AGCAGGGCCTGTCGCTCGCCGCTCTGCGCGCCATCCCGTGGGTCTTTTCCTGGAACCAGAGCCGGCACGGGCTCCCGGGCTGGTATGGTCTCGGCTCGGGGCTCGAGGCGATCATCCAGCAGCACGGGATCGAGCGCATCCGCGACCTCTACCGCAAGTCGCCCTTTTTCCGCGCGCTCATCAACAACGCGCAGCTCGCGCTCAGCCGCGCAGATATCGAAGTCGCCGGCTGCTACGCCCAGCTCGCCGACGCCGACGCGCGCGAGCTGTTCCCGCGCATTCGCGCCGAGTGGGATCGCACCGTTCACTACGTGCTGGCCGTGATCGACAAGCAGCAAATCCTCGGCAACCGCCCGCATCTGCTCGCGACCGTGATCCGGCGTAACCCCTACGTCGACGTGCTCAGCCACACGCAGATCGAGCTGCGCCGGCGGCTCGGTGAAGCGCGCGATGAGGCCGAGCGCGATCTCATCCTCAACTTGCTGTTCACGACCATCAACGGCATCGCGGCCGGCCTACAGACCGCAGGCTGACGGGATCATCGCGGCACTGCCCCATCTTGCCCATGCCCGATCGCTTGCACGTGCGGCCCGGGCGCGGGCAGGACGGCGGTCGTGCCCGTCGCCGTGCATGAAAACGAGCGCTGACAGCGACAATTCTGCTAGTCAGATCGCAGCACGCATGTCCAAGAGCGAACGCCCTTCCCCGTCCGTATATCCGCCGCTCGACCTGAAGGCCGCCCACCTCGGCACCGGCGTCGAGGCCATCAAACGCGACTTCCTCGCCAACCTGTACACGCGCCTGGGCAAGTTTCAGGCGGTCTCGACCCGCAATGACTACTATCGCGCGCTCGCCTACACCGTGCGCGACCGGCTGCTCGAGCGCTGGATCAACACCGCGCAAACCTATTTTCAGAACGCGAGCCGCACCGTCGCCTACCTCTCGGCCGAGTTCCTGATCGGCCCCCAGCTGGCCTCGAACCTGCTCTATCTCGGCATGTACGAGGACGCGCGCAAGGCCATGGACAGCCTGGGCCTCGACTTCGAGGAGCTGATCGAGCACGAGGAGGAGCCGGGCCTCGGCAACGGCGGCCTCGGGCGCCTGGCAGCCTGCTACATGGACTCGCTCGCCACCCTGCAGATCCCCGCGATCGGCTACGGCATCCGCTACGAGTTCGGCATCTTCGACCAGCAGATCCGCGATGGCTGGCAGCACGAGGTCACCGACAAGTGGCTGCGCCTCGGCAATCCCTGGGAGATCCCCCGCTACGAGATCGAGCACATGGTCAAGCTCGGCGGGACGACGGAAGGTTATACTGACGCGCGCGGCCGCTACCGCGTGCGCTGGCTGCCGGAGCGCGTGGTCAAGGGCCACTGTTACGACACACCGCTGCTCGGCTACGGGGTCAAGAACGCCAACATGCTCCGGCTCTGGGAGGCCACCGCCTGCGAGTCGTTCGACTTTCAGGCTTTCAACGTGGGCGATTACCTGCGCGCCGTGCAGGAGAAGGTCGTCAGCGAGAACCTGACCAAGGTCCTCTATCCCAACGACGAGCCGGAGGCGGGCAAGATCCTGCGGCTCGAGCAGCAGTACTTCTTCGTCTCGTGCTCGCTCCAGGACATGATCCGCATCTATCTGCAGCGCGCCAAGACGATCCACCACTTCTACGAGAAGTACGCGATCCAGCTGAACGATACGCACCCGGCGCTCGCCATCCCGGAGCTGATGCGGCTCTTGGTCGACGAGTACGATCTCGACTGGGAAGAGGCCTGGGAGATCACGACGCGGAGCTTCGGCTACACCAACCATACGCTCCTGCCCGAGGCGCTCGAGTGCTGGTCGCTGCCGCTGTTCCGGCGTGTGCTGCCGCGACACCTGGAGATCGTGAGCGAGATCAACCGGCGCTTCCTCGACGAGGCGCGCTTTCGCCTGCGCGACGAAAAGCGGCTCGCGCGCCTCTCGCTCATCGACGAGGAGGGCGAGAAGAAGGTGCGCATGGCCAACTTGGCCTGCGTCGGCAGCCACGCCATCAACGGCGTCGCCGAGCTGCACACCGAGCTGTTGAAGGAGACGGTGCTGGCCGACTTCTACGCGCTCTGGCCCGAGAAGTTCAGCAACAAGACCAACGGCGTCACGCCGCGCCGCTTTCTGTTGCTCGCGAACCCGCCGCTCGGCAAGCTCATCAGCAAGGCCATCGGCGAGGCCTGGCCGCGGGAGCTCAGCCACCTGGCCGAGCTCGCCCCGCTCGTCGAGGACGCTGGCTTCCGCGCCGATTGGCAGCGCGCCAAGCACACCAACAAGATCGCGCTCGCCAACCATCTGCGAAAGGTACACGGCACGTCGATCGATCCCGATACGCTGTTCGACGTGCAGGTCAAGCGCATCCACGAGTACAAGCGCCAGCACCTCAACGTGCTCCACGTGATCTCGCTCTACCAGCGCATCAAGGCGCACGTGGGGCCGACCCCGACTCCGCGCACGGTGTTCTTCGGCGGCAAGGCGGCGCCCGGCTACTGGCTGGCCAAGCTCGTGATCAAGCTGATCCACTCGGTCGCGGAGGTGGTCAACCACGATCGCGACACGCGCGAGCTGCTGAAGGTGGTGTTCGTCCCCGACTTCAACGTCAAGGTCGCGCAGCACATCTATCCGGCCGCAGAGCTATCGGAGCAAATCTCGACCGCCGGCAAAGAGGCGTCGGGCACTGGCAACATGAAATTCCAAATGAACGGCGCGCTCACCATCGGCACGCTCGACGGCGCCAACATCGAGATCCGCCAAGAAGTCGGCCCTGAAAACTTCTTCCTGTTCGGGCTGACCGCGCAAGAGGTGATGGAGGCGCGCGCGCGCGGCTACGATCCGCACGCCGTCTACAGCGCGAATTCGCATCTGCGCGAGGCGATCGATCTGCTCGCCAGCGGTTACTTCTCGCGCGGCGATCGCACGCTCTTCGAGCCCATCCTGCAGCGCATGATGGAGCGCGACGATTACATGCTGATGGCCGACTTTCCCTCCTACATCGAAGCTCAAGATCGCGTGTCCTCGGCGTATCAAGATCGCGAGTACTGGACGCGCATGTCGATCCTGAACACCGCGCGCAGCGGCAAGTTCTCGTCAGATCGATCCATTCACGAGTACTGCGAAGACATCTGGCGCGTGGGCCCGGTCAGCGTCGAGGTGAAGTAAACGCCGAACCGCCCAGGGAACGCATGCGGAGCAGGGCGCGTGCGGCGCGGGCGTGCCCACTATACTAGCGTCATGCTCGCGCCCCTGAGCACCCGGAGCCGCGCGTCGCGCCTGCGCTCGTGTGCGCTTTCGATCGTTTGTATTTGGCCTCAGCTCGCGTGCGGCCGCGCCGATCCGGCGCGCGCGCGCGAACCCACGTCGAGCGCCGCCCCGCTCTCCGAACCCGATCGACACGCTGTTCACAGACCGGCTCCGCCTTTGCCGGCGATCGAAGCGCCGAACCCGCCGAGCGGCGCGTCTACGCCTTCCGCACGGCCGGGCGGCGCGCCCAACGCACGCTCCCCGCTCGGCACCAACCTCGACGGCGTCAACGACTGGAGCCCGGAGTGGGCGTTCGTCGACGCGCACAAGCGCAGCCGCGCGTGGATCTCGAGCACCGCGACGACCTGGGACGACCATCGCCCGTTCGAGCTCGACGACCAGGGCTGGGTGCGCGCGCTCAAGCCGGGACAACTCGCGCGCTCTTTGATTTTTTGGGATACGACTTACCCCAGCGGCACCTACGTCGTCTTGTACGATGGCGCCGGCAAGCTCCGTTACGAGCCGCAAGGCAAGGTGCTCGCCGCGCGACCGGGGCGCGAGCTGGTGCAGGTCGACGCGAAGAAAGGCAACTTCGGGCTGCTGATCGCGGCCGAGCCCAAGTCCGACGACCCGCTGCGCAACGTGCGCGTGCTCATGCCGGGCGGCGTGTGCGCAAGCGACCCGCGTGCGCCCTGCGACGAGCGGCATCGCTGCGCCAAGGGGGCCTGCGTGCCCTTCGAGCAGAACTACGAGCAGCAGATCTTTCACCCGCGCTTCCTCGAGCGCATCCAGCGCTTCAGCGTGGTGCGCTTCATGGACTGGATGCGCACCAACGACAGCAAAGAACGCGCCTGGAAGGATCGCCCGCAAGTGGGCGACGCGCGCTGGCGCGACGGAGTCCCGCTCGAGATCATGGTCGAGCTGGCCAACCGGCTCTCGCAGCACCCCTGGTTCAACATGCCGCATGCGGCCGACGACGAGTACGTGCGTCAGTTCGCGACGTACGTGCGCGATCACCTGAAGCCCGAGCTCAAGGTCTACGTCGAGTACTCGAACGAAGTCTGGAACGGCATGTTCCCGCAGGCATCGTACGCCGTCGAGCAGGGCAAGAAGCTCGGCCTCGGAGAGTCGGACTGGGACGCGCAGTACCGCTTTCACGCGCAGCGTTCGACCGAGATCCACAAGATCTGGGAGTCCGTTTTCGAGGGCCCGCATAGGCGGCGTTTGGTGCGGGTGCTGGGCACGCAAGTAGCGAACTTCGGCGTCGCGGAGGCGCTGCTCGGATACAAAGACACGCGCCAGCACGTCGATGCCCTGGCGGTCGCTCCTTATTTCGGCGGCGAGTACGGCGCGCCGGAGGAGGCGCCGCGCTGGCGCAAAGCGACGGTGGACCAGCTGCTCGACGACATCGAGAAGCGCTCGCTGCCGCAGACGTTCGCGTGGACGCGCGCACACGCCGAGCTCGCGAAGAAGCTCGGGCTCGAGCTGATCGCGTACGAGGGCGGTGAGTCGCTCCAGGGCTTGGGCCCGTTCGCCGATGACGCGGAGCTCAACAAGCTCTTCGATCAGGCCGGCCGCCACCCGCGCATGAAGCAGGTCTATCTCGCTTACCTCGAGGGTTGGCGCAAGGCGGGCGGGAAGCTGTTCGTCCACTTTACGAGCTGTTTTACGCCGGGGAAGTTCGGACGCTGGGGCGCGCTCGAGTCCCTGGATCAGCCGCGCGAGCAGGCGCCCAAGTACGACGCGCTGCTGACGTTCATCGAAAAAAACCCGCGCTGGTGGTGATGCTGCGGGAGGATCACGCGGCGGCGCGCCCTCCTCGCAGGGCGAGCACGCGACACGTGGCGCGCGCGATCACTGCTCGGGATGCTTGGACGTGCGCGGCTCGAGGACCAGCGGGTCGGCCGTGTCGGAGGCGCTCTCCGGGTGCTCTGCGCGATCGGCCTGCGGCGAGTCCTGCTGATGCGCGCCGTTCGCGTGCTCGTCGTGCTCGGGGAAGCGGGGCTCGTCGACGATCGTGGCGTCAGCCTCGAGCGAGGCGGGCAGTGCGCGCGGACGACGTTCGACGCGAGCGCGGGCTTCGAGGGCGATCCGCTGGACGCGGCGCGCGGCCGAGGCCAGCGGCGGGAGCAGGCGCGACCAAGTGGCACGCGACAGGCCGCGCAGCTTGGGAGCGAGGCGCGCGCCCAGGGCGCGCAGCTCGCGGCGCGCTCGCTGAAGCTGCGGACTGGCCTGGCCCTCCCAGGTTTCGCGGCTCACGCGCGCCAGGCTCGACAGCGCCGCCGAGGCGCTCTCCAGGGTCTCGCGCAGCCGCGGTACGAAGCTGCTGCGCGCCGCCGCGCTCGCCTCGGGCTCGCTGTCTTCCTCGTCCGCGAGCAGCCCCGACATCAAGAGCTCGTCGATCACGCGCAATAAGTCGCTCGCGTCCGCGAAGCGCCCTTCGCGCTCCTTGGCCATCGCCTGCTCGACCAGCCGCTGCAGCTCGGGCAACTCGCTCAGCGCGGGCTGAAACTCCGCGAGCGACGGCACCGGGCTCGCCAGGTGGTGCCGCAAGATGTCGTGCACTTCGCCCTCGTACGGCTTCTTGCCCGTCAACATCTCGAACAGCAAGACCCCGACCGAGTAGAGATCGCTGCGGCCGTCGACCTCGCCCCCGAGCGCGTGCTCCGGAGACATGTAAGCCGGCGTGCCGAACGTGAAGCCGATGCGCGTCAGCTGCGCGCCGCGGTCGAGATAGCTCCCCGGCATCAGCTTGACCATGCCGAAGTCGAGCACCTTCACGTGCTCGTAAGCCGGGAACGCCTGCACGATCAGGTTCGCGGGCTTCAAGTCGCGATGCACGATGCCGAGCTCGTGCGCGTAGGCCAGCGCCAGCACCAGCTGGCGGATCAAGGCCAGCGCGCGCGCCGGGTCGAGCGCGCCCTCGCTGTCGAGGATCTCGCGCAGCGTGCGCCCCTCGAGCAGCTCCATCACGAGGTAGGGCCGTCCGTTGGCGAGCCCGTAGTCCTGCATCATCACGATGTGGGGATGCGAGAGCGCCGCGAGGGTCAGCGCCTCCTGCTCGAAGCGGGGCCGCAGCTCCTCTTCGCCGATCACGTCCTGCAGCAGGAGCTTCACGGCGACGCGTCGATGCAGCTTCACCTGCAACGCGCGATACACCGCGCCCACGCCGCCCTCGCCGATCTGCGCCTCGATGCGATAGCAGCCGTCGAGCAGGTCGCCCGGATGGAGGCCAGCGGGCGCGCCCTCACTTTCGCGCATCGCGTCCGGCGGCGGTGGCGATGACGACAGAGAGGGGCCGAGGCGCGGGGGCGTGGGCAGGCTACTCATGCATCCTCCTCGGGACAGAAAGTCGGGCGCAGCTTATCAGAGCGGGCCGCCGAGGCGCCGCTCTGCGCAGACGGCTTCCAGAAGCTCGACAAAAAGCCAGCACGACGCCAGCTCGGCGCAGCGCGCGCAGGCACGCGCGAGCCTGAGGATGAGCAGCCGCTGCGCGGCGCGTCACAGGGACGTGACAAGCGAGCTGCCTGGCGGCACGCGAGCCGCACGTCTGGTACAAGCGTGGGCGTGACGAAACAGTGCTGGCCCGCGCCAGAACGCAACAAGGAGCCGATCCTCGAGGTCCTCAAGCGCGTACTGCCGGAGCGCGGCACCGTCCTCGAGCTGGCGAGCGGGAGCGGCCAGCACATCGCGCACTTCGCGCGCGCGCTGCCGGCGCTGCGCTTCGTCCCGAGCGACGTCGATCCCAGCAACCTGGAGAGCGTCCGCGCGTACCGCGCCGAGGCGGGCGACAACTTGCTCGAACCGCGCGAGATCGACGTGCGCTCGAGCGATTGGGCCGTGGGCAAGGTGGAAGCGATCTATTGCGCGAACATGATCCACATCGCCCCGTGGGCCTGCTGCGTGGGGATGTTCGAGGGAGTCGGCCGGAATCTGACTTCCCCCGGCGTGTTCGTGCTCTACGGCCCCTTTCGCATCGCGGGCGCGCACACTGCGCAGAGCAACGTCGAGTTCGATCGCGCGCTGCGCGAACGAGATCCCGAATGGGGCGTGCGCGATCTGGAAGCGGTCGAGGAGCTCGCGCGCAAAGCCGGGCTCCGCTTGCGTGAACGCGTCGCGATGCCCGCCAACAACCAGTGTCTCGTGTTCGTGCACGATCCGGACGTCGACGCCTCGACCTAGATCAGCGCGGTCGATTCCGCGGCTCGGGCGGAAGCGGCGCCGGTGGAACTGGCGCTGGTGGCGACGGCTTCGGAGGCTCGGCCGGTGGAGGCGCCGGAGCGGGCTCGGGCGGCGGGCCGGGCGACGGCCCCGGATTCGGTGTGGGGCTCGGGTTCGGCGCT
>CAZYWR010001354.1:0-8068 GCA_964651185.1 uncultured Polyangiales bacterium | reverse complement strand
CGCGCAGAAGACGACGTGTGTGCGCTCGAGGACGAACGCGAGGAAGAGGGGGTCGCCACCGTCAGCGTGTGCGATCTGGTGCGGAGCATCAACGTACTGCTCGAGCGCCGCTCCGTGCGCGCGCGCCTGGTCGGCCTGCTCGGCGATGGCGCGCGCGAAGCGTATTTGGCCTTACCGTCTGTCACCGCCGCAATCGCGCTCAGCAGCGCCGACTATCTCGCGGCGCCCGACGCGGAGACGCTGCTCGATCTGACCGGCTGGTGAGCATCCCCGCCGAGGGGGTTCCTTGCCGGGCTGAGTCCCCGCAGCTAAGTGGGCAAGTATGGGCGAGCAGCAGAAGCTGAACGAGTTCGAGCCCGTCCCGTACGAAGCATGGCTGGAGCTCGTCGCGCGCGACCTGCAAGGCGCGGAGTTCGAGAAGAAACTCGTCAAACGCGTCGCCGGCATCGAGGTGCGGCCGCTCTATACGCGCGCCGATGCGCCGGAGCGCGAGCCCGGCTTTCCTGGATTCGCCCCCTACGTGCGCGGCTGCCACGCGCTCGGCGCCGTGGAGGCGGGCTGGGACGTGCGCCACGAGGTCGCGTGCGGCGAGCCGGAGCAGGCGGCCCAGCGCATCCTGGAAGCGCTCCAAGGCGGCGCGACCTCGCTCACGCTCGTGCTCGATCAAGCCGCGCGCTTCGCGAACCAGGGCCACGGCCGCGACGGGATCGCGCTGGAAAATGTGCGTGCGCTCGAGACCGCGCTCCGCGACGTCCCCTTGGACCAGGTGCCCGTGACGATCGAGGCGGGCACGAGCGCGCTACCGCTGGCGGCAGGCTTGATGGCGTTGGCCCGGCGACAGCGCGTGGCGTCGGCCGCGCTCTCGGGCGGCTTCGGGATCGATCCGCTCGCGACCTTAGCGAGCGCGGGTGGGCTTCCCACCTCGCTCGATTCGGCGCTCGCTGACGCCGCTGAGGTGGCGCGTTGGGCAACCCAGCACACACCGCGCATCCGCGCGCTCACCGTCGATACTTCGCCGTACCACGAAGCCGGGGCCGACGCCGCGCTCGAGCTCGCGCTCGCCTTGGCGACGGGGGTCGAGTACCTGCGGGCGCTCACGCAAGCGGGCTTGTCGATCGATCAAGCCGCACGCCAGCTCGTCTTTCAGTTCAGCACGGGGCGCGACTTCTTCCTCGAGATCGCAAAGCTGCGGGCCGCGCGCCGCGTGTGGGCTCGGGTGGTCGAGGCGGCCGGTGGCAGCGCCGGCGCGCAGGCGCTCGCGCTGAATGCGCGCACCTCACGCCGCACGATGACGCAGCGCGATCCCTGGGTGAACTTGCTGCGCGGCACGGCCGAGACGCTGTCCGCCGTGCTCGGGGGCGCGGACGCCGTCGTCACCGCCCGCTTCGATGCGGCGCTCGGCGACAGCGACGAGTTCGCCGAGCGCATGGCGCGCAACACGCAGCACATCCTGCGCTACGAGGGCAACGTTCACCGCGCCGTCGATCCCGCCGGTGGCAGCTGGTACGTCGAGGCGATCACGGAGGGCCTCGCGCAGCGCGCCTGGCAGCGCTTTCAAGCGCTCGAACGCGCGGGCGGCGCCGCGCGGGCGATCATCGAAGGAAGCGTGCAGGCCGAGCTCAAGAGCGCGCTCGAGGCCGAGCGCAAGGCCGTCGCGGCGCGCCGGGTCGCGATTACAGGCGTCAACGAGTTCCCCGACGTGCATGAAGAACCGGTGCAGCGCGGGTACGGCGAGACGCGCGCCGCCGAGCGCGCCGAGCGCGCGGCCGAAGAGAGCGGCCGCGGGCTCGCCTTGCTGAAGACGGAAGGCGGCGCGCGGTTCGCGAGCGCGATCGAGAGCGTCGAGCGCGGGGCGGCGTTTGCCGCCGTGCGCGCGGCCCTCGCCGCCGGGACCCCCGCGCGCGCTCCCGCGCTCGTACGGGAGCGTCTCGCCGAGCCGTTCGAGGCGCTGCGCGATCGAGCCGATCACGCGCTCGCGACGCGCGGCAAGCGTCCGACCGTCTTCCTCGCCAACCTGGGGCCCGTCCCCGAGCACAAGGCGCGCGCCGGCTTCGCGCGCAACTTCTTCGAAGCCGGCGGCTTCGCGCTGTCGAGCAACGACGGCTTCGCGAGCGCGGAGGCCGCGGTCGAGGCGTTTCGCGCGAGCGGCGCCGAGCTCGCGTCGCTGTGCTCGAGCGATGCGCGGTACGCGGAGCTCGCGGAACCCACCGCGCGAGCACTGCGCGCCGCGGGCGCGCGCGCCGTCGTCCTGGCCGGCCATCCCGGCGAGCGCGACACCGCCTACCGCGCAGCCGGCGTGACCGACTTCATCTACGTAGGCATCGACGCTGTCGATACGTTGCGCTCGCTGCTCGAGCGCGTGGGAGGCGCGTGATGGCCAGCATCCCCAATTTCGCCGACGTCCCCCTGACTCCGGCCCTGCCACGCGCGCAGCCGAAGGGCACCCTCGAAGCCTGGCAGGCTCTCGTCGAAAGCGAAAGCGGTCAAGGCGTCGAGGCGCTGATCTGGCAGACCCCCGAACAGCTCCCCGTTCAACCGCTCTACACGGCCAAAGACCTCGAACCGCTCGATCACCTCGATACGATGCCGGGCTTCGCGCCGTTCGTGCGCGGTCCCTACGCGACCATGTACGCGCTCAAGCCGTGGACCATCCGCCAGTACGCGGGCTTCTCCACCGCAGAAGCGAGCAACGCGTTTTATCGCCGCAACCTCGCGGCCGGCCAGATGGGCCTCTCGATCGCGTTCGATCTCGCGACGCATCGCGGCTACGACAGCGACCACCCGCGCGTGGTCGGCGATGTGGGCATGGCCGGCGTGGCGATCGACTCGATCCTCGACATGAAGCTCCTGTTCGACGGCATCCCGCTCGATCAGATGAGCGTGTCGATGACGATGAACGGCGCCGTCCTGCCGGTGCTCGCCAACTACATCGTAGCGGCCGAGGAGCAGGGCGTAGCGCCCGAAAAGCTCAGCGGGACCATTCAGAACGACATTCTGAAGGAGTTCATGGTCCGCAACACGTACATCTACCCGCCCGAGCCCTCGATGCGGATCATCGGCGACATCTTCGCGTTCACGGCGAAGCGCATGCCGAAGTTCAACAGCATCTCGATCAGCGGCTATCACATGCAGGAGGCGGGCGCGACCGCGGATCTCGAGCTCGCCTACACGCTGGCCGACGGCGTCGAGTACGTGCGCACCGGCCTCGCGAGCGGTCTGACTATCGATAAGTTCGCGCCGCGACTCTCGTTCTTTTGGGCGATCGGCATGAACTTCTTCATGGAGATCGCGAAAATGCGCGCAGGCCGTCTGCTCTGGGCGAAGCTGATGAAGGGCTTCGCCCCGAAGGACCCGCGCAGCCTGTCCTTGCGCGCGCACTGTCAGACCTCGGGCTGGAGCCTGACGGCCCAAGATCCGTTCAACAACGTGGCGCGCACCTGCCTCGAGGCGATGGCGGCGACCCAAGGCCACACGCAGAGCCTGCACACCAACGCGCTCGACGAAGCGCTGGCCTTGCCCACCGACTTCAGCGCGCGCATCGCGCGCAACACGCAGCTCTACCTGCAGCTCGAGAGCGGCACGACGCGCGTGATCGATCCGTGGGGCGGGAGCTACTACGTGGAGCGGCTCACGCACGATCTGGCGCGGCGCGCGCTCGCGCACATCGGCGAGGTCGATGAGCTCGGCGGCATGGCCAAGGCGATCGCGACGGGGCTGCCCAAGATGCGCATCGAGGAGTGCGCAGCGCGCACGCAGGCGCGCATCGACTCGGGACAGCAGGTGTTGGTCGGCATCAACCGCTTCAAGCCATCGGTCGAGCAGCCGATCGAGGTGCTCAAGGTCGACAACCAAGCCGTGCGCGAGGCGCAGATCGCGCGGCTCAAGCAGCTGCGCGCGAACCGCGACGAAGCCGCGACCCAAGCTGCCCTCGAGGCGCTCACCAGGGCCGCGAGCGGCGAGCTCTCCGCGAACCTGCTCGAGCTGGCGGTGGACGCCGCGCGCAAGCGGGCGAGCGTCGGCGAGATCAGCTACGCTCTGGAGAAGGTATGGGGCCGGCACGTGGCCCAAATCCGCTCGATCCAAGGCGTCTACAAGAGCACCGTGGGCGAAGACTCTGACGACGTGAAGGCCGTCCAACGTTTGGCCGACGAGTTCGAAAAGCACGAAGGCCGGCGGCCGCGCATTTTGATCGCGAAGATGGGTCAGGACGGGCACGATCGCGGCGCCAAGGTGATCGCCACCGCATTCGCCGATCTCGGCTTCGACGTAGACGTGGGGCCGCTTTTTCAGACGCCCGAGGAGACCGCGCGCCAGGCGGTCGAAAACGACGTGCACATCGTAGGCGCGAGCTCGCTCGCAGCCGGCCATCTCACGTTGGTGCCGGCGCTCAAGCGCGAGCTCGCGCGGCTCGGGCGCGAGGACATCATGATCGTCGTGGGCGGCGTCATCCCGCCGCAGGACTACGAGCAGCTCTACAAGGAGGGCGCGAGCGCGGTGTTCGGGCCCGGCACCGTGATCAGCACCGCCGCGAAGAACCTGCTCCGCGAGCTGAATCAGCGGCTCGGGTATGCCGCCGAGTGAGCGCGCGGGTCCGCCGCGCGCCGTCCCCAAGCGCCGTGAGCTCTCGATCGACGATTACGTGGCGGGCGTGCGGGCCGGCGATCGCGCGCTGCTCGGGCGCGCGATCTCGCTGGTCGAGAGCAACGCGCGCACACACTACGAGCTCGCGCAGGAGGTGTTGAGCCGGCTCTTACCGTTCACCGGCGGCGCGCTGCGCGTGGGCATCAGCGGCGTGCCGGGCGTGGGCAAGAGCACGTTCATCGAGGCGCTCGGCAAGAGGCTCACGGCGCGGGGCCACAAGGTCGCCGTGCTCGCCGTCGACCCGACGAGCGAACGCACGCACGGCAGCATCCTCGGCGACAAGACGCGCATGGTGCAGCTCGCGCAAGATCTGAACGCCTTCATTCGGCCCTCGCCGAGCGGCGGCTCGCTGGGCGGCGTCGGGCGCAAGACGCGCGAGAGCATGCTGTTGTGCGAGGCAGCCGGCTTCGACGTGGTGCTCGTCGAGACGGTCGGCGTCGGCCAGAGCGAGACCATGGTGGCCGAGATGGTCGACTTCTTCTTGGTCTTGATGCTGGCCGGCGCCGGCGACGAGCTGCAAGGGATCAAGCGCGGGATCCTCGAGCTCGCAGACATGATCGCCGTCAACAAGGCCGACGGCGACAACGCCGCACGCGCCGAGCGCGCCCGCCGCGAGTACGCAGGCGCGCTCGCGCTGATGCGCGCGCACGAAGGCAGCTGGAAGGTCCCCGTCGTGAAGTGTTCGAGCCTGACTGGCGAAGGCTTGGACGAACTGTGGGCACATGTCGAGCGCCACCACAGCGAGAGCGCGGCGGACGGCCAGCTCGCCGCGCGCCGCAAGCAGCAGCTCTTGCGCTGGATGTGGCAGATGGTCGAGAGCGAACTGGTGCGCGCGTTGCGCGAGCACCCCGACATCAAGCGCGTGCTCCCCGAGCTCGAAGACAAGGTGCGCGCCGGCGCGCTCACCGCCACGCTCGCCGCGCAACAGATCCTGAGCGCATTCGGCATCGCGCACGCACGTAGCTGACACGTTCCGCGCGGTCGCGTGAGAGGGAGCTGTCGCTCAGCCCGCTTTGACCACCACGACGGGGCGCGTGATCACCTCGTTCGAGGCCGACTGCGCGGGCAGACACGGCGGGCGCGCGCTGCGCGGCGCGAGGCCGCGCGCCACACGCACCTCGACCACGGCCTCGCCGAGCTCGCGCGCGCTGACCAGCTGCTCCGAGAGACACAAGAGAAGCGCGTGCTGCATGGCCTCCGCGCTCTCAAAGCGCCGGCGCGGATCGCGTTCGAGCGCGCGCTCGACGACGGCCACGAGCGGCGCTGGAAGCGTCGGGCGGCGCGAGGCGAGCGGCGGGATCTCGGCGTCGCGCGCCTTGCGCACGCGCTCGCCCGCGGTTTCGCCCCAGAAGAGCCGCTCTCCGCTGAGCGCCTCCCACAGCACGATCGCGAGCGCGTAAAGATCGCTCTGCACCGTGGCGGGCTCGCCGAAGATGAGCTCGGGCGCGAGATAACTGAGCTTGCCCTTCACCACGTCCGGCCCCGTCATCGGCGCGCGATCCGCCGCGCGCGCCAGGCCGAAGTCGGTGAGCTTGGCCACGCCGCTCACGCTCAGCAGGATGTTTTGCGGCGTGACGTCGCGGTGGATCACGGCCGCTGCGCGGCCTGCCACGTCACGACGCTCATGCGCCGCAGCGAGACCCGCGAGCACCTGCGCGCCGATCGCCGCCGCGTGCCGCCAAGGAAGCGCCTGCCCGCGCGCGGCCAGCGCGTCCATGTATTCGCCCAGGTGCACGCCGTCGATCCACTCCATCACCAGGAAATAGCCCTCGGCATCGACGCCGAAGTCGTACACCTGGACGATGTTGCCGTGATCGAGCTCCGAACAGACGCGCGCCTCTTCGATGAACATGCGCACGAACTCGGTTCCCTGCGTGAACTGCTCGCGGATGCGCTTCAGCGCGACCTGCCGCTGAAAGCCGGCCGCGCCGCGCACGACGGCGCGATAGACCCTGGCCATGCCGCCGCTGCCAGCCTGCTCCAGGAGCTCGTAGCGCCCTTGCACGAGCTGTCCGATCTGATCCACGCGCCCCCCTCAGCAGTTCGAACGCGCTCGCCCGCCTGGTGATTCGAACGAAAGCTCCCCCAACTTGAGGCCTTCAGGCCGCGGCGCTCGATCGCGCCGGCCCCGAGCGTTGGCTCCACGCGACGATGGCCCGCGAGCGCCCCGCCCGCTCCGGATCGTCTCACACGAGGGAGGGCGCGGGGTGGATCGACTCGAGCCTGCGTTGCACCTCGACAGGCGCGCGCATGGTGCTCTCGAAGGAGCGCACGTGCGACGCGACGCCCGGCAACAGCAGCCGCGAGCGGAAGCTCTGCCACTCCGGGTGGTCGGACTCGAACGCCTCGAAGCGGTAGGTGGCGAGCTGCACTTCGGCCCGCCCCTGCGCGCGAAAACACACGATACGCCCGAGGCCCTTCTGCAACGTCGCGATGTCGCTCGGCGCGCGGAAGGTGAAGCCGCGCGGACGCCACGAAAACGCCAGGTAGGTGCCGTCTTCCGCGTGCACCTCCACGCGATTGCCGAGCCGGTGGAAGCTGGCCAGAGTTTTCGGCAGCGCCCACTCCTTGCGCGCGGGCTCGAGCGAGTGGGCGCTGTCGCCGTATATGCGCGCGACGTAGTACATGGGGCCGACACGCTCGGGCACGCGATACGCTGAATCCGTGCAGCGCACGACGGCGCTCAGCCACATCAGCTCGCGGTGCGGGATGGGCGATGGATCCACATACTCCAGGTACACGAGCATCCCCAGCGTGCGGCGCCAGGTGCTGACGATCGAGAACTCGTCGGGCACGCGCACGTCCTTGATCGGAACGATGCACGGGATGATCAGCCCGCTGCCGTACGTGCTCCAAGGCGGCTTCGGATAAGGCGAACTCACCGTGTCTCCCCTGCGTTGGGGAGCTTAGCCCCTGGCAGAGGTCGCGGCGAGGCGCTCATGACCGAGTGCGCCGAGCAGCTCGCACACCGACTGGACCGTGCCGACCTCCAACGCGCGGCAGATGTGCGCGTGCCCGATACTCACCTCACATAACCCGACAAGGCCGCGTATACCCGCCAGGTTATGGCGGTCGAGATCGTGCCCGGCGTTCAGCCCGAGTCCGACCTCGCGCGCTGCCGCCGCGCATCGCTGCACCGCGGCGACATGTTCGCCCTCGGCCTCGGTGCCGAAGGCGCGCGCGTACGGACCCGTGTAGAGCTCTACCCGGTCGGCGCCCGTCGCGGCGAGCGCGCGCACCTCGAGCGGCTCGCAATCCACGAACAGGCTCACGCGGATGCCCGCCGTCCGCAGCCGCCGAACGCTCGGCACGAGCCGCGCCACGTCGGCCGCACGATAGCCATGGTCGGAGGTGATCTCGCCCGGACGGACGGGCACCAGCGTGCACTGATCCGGACGCACCGCGAGCACCAGCTCGAGCAGCTCGG
>CAZYWR010001353.1:0-6192 GCA_964651185.1 uncultured Polyangiales bacterium | reverse complement strand
GGCGCCGCGTACGTACCGATGTACGAAGCGCAACAGGACAAGGAGTGGCAGTACATCCTGAACGACGCGGAGGCGGCGGTATGCCTCGCCGCCAATCGCGCGATCGCGGACCGCGTGAATGGGTTGCGCTCGTCTTTGCCCAAGCTGCGTCAGGTCGTGAACCTCGACGGCCCCGAGAGCGAGCCGAATAGCTATGCGGCGCTGCTCGCGCTGGGCGGCCGTCAGAACGTTCCGGTGCGTGTCCCAGCGGCCGAGGACGTCGCTTCGCTGATCTACACCTCGGGCACGACGGGCTCGCCCAAGGGCGTGGTGCTGACGCACCGCAACATCACCGCGAGCATCAACTCGCTGCTCGCGATCAGCGACCTCGAGTCAGACGACCGCGGCATCGCGTTCTTGCCGTGGGCGCACGTGTTCGGCGGCTTCGTGGAGCTCAACATGGCGCTGGTCACGGGCGCGGCCACCTGCATCTGCGGCGACGCGACCAAGCTCGGCGAGTACCTGCCGATCGTGAAGCCAACCATCCTGTTCGCGGTGCCGCGCGTGTGGAACAAGATCCACGCCGGCGTCCAAGCGCTGATGGCGACCAAGCCGCCGGCCGTCCAGTGGATGTTCAAGAACGCGCTCGCGGCCAAGGACAAAGCGCGCAAAGGACAGGCGCCGAGCCTCTCCGAGCGGCTCGCGCTCGGGCTGGCCGAGAAGATCATCTTCCCCAAGATCCGCGAGAAGTTCGGCGGGCAGCTGCGCTTCGCCGTGTCGGGTGCTGCGGCGCTGCCGCGCGAGGTCGCGGAGTTCATGGACGCGCTCGGCATCCAGGTGCACGAGGGCTACGGGTTGACCGAGACGGTGGGCACCGCGACCGCGCAGCCGAAGGATCGCGTGCGCATCGGCTCGGTCGGCGTCGCGGTGCCCGGCGTGCGCATCGAGCTCGACAAGAGCGTGGCGGGTGGCACCGACGAAGAGGGCGAGCTCGTCATTTACGGCGACAACATCATGCGCGGCTATCACAAGCTCGGCGAGCAGACGCGCTCCGCGCTCACGGCCGACGGCGGCCTGCGCACGGGCGACCTCGGGCGTATCGATGCCGACGGATACGTGTACATCACCGGCCGCGTCAAAGAGCTCTACAAGCTCGAGAACGGCAAATACGTGGCGCCCGTGGCGCTCGAGCAGCAGCTCGAGCTGAGCCCGTACATCGGGCAGGCCGTGGTCTGCGGCGACAACCGGCCGCACAACGTGGCGCTGATCGTCGCAGACCTCGCGGCGGTGAAGCATTGGGCGAACGGGCAGAGTTTGCCCGAGGCGCCCGAGGACCTGCTGGCGCACCCCAAGGTGCTCGCGCTGTTCGAGTCCGAGGTGGAGAAGTGCAACCAGCGCTTCAAGGGCTTCGAGCGCATCGCCAACTTCGTACTCGACTCCGAAGAGCTGACGCCCTTGAACGGCATGCTGACACTCTCGATGAAGCTCAAGCGCCGCGCGATCATGGCCAAGTACGGGCGCGCGATCGACGCGCTCTATCCGCTCGCAGACTCGCTGCGTCCGGCGCCGCGCGCGTCGTACATCCGCGAGCTCGCTCCGGTCGCTCAAAGCGCCTAGCTCAGTCCGCGGTTCGCCCGCGGCACCCCGGGGCTCGGGGTGCGCTTTGGGGCGGGTGGGTGCCCTTCGGCTACGTGCGCCGTCGACATAAGTGGGAGGCTGGGCCGAGTCTTTCCCGCTGTTCAAGGACCTTGCGCGCACCTCACGCCTCGAACTGGCGGGGGCACTTGAGTTTAACTTCGCGAGCCGGTCGCGTTGCACAAGCGTCCACGAACGTTCGAAGGCGGATACGCGCCCTGGCACGGCATGGCGAACGCGGTGACGGCTACCGAGCTTCTCTCACTCGAGAACGCTGATACGTGGAATTCGACGACGGGTCCGCCTAACGATTGCAAAGCCGTCAGGCGTCCAGTACTGGAGCCACACGTCGGCGCAACTTGTCCGCTGTCGACGACTGTACCGGCCGGCAGCACGCTTCGCGTCCAGTTCTCGGCCAAGAACGTCGGCTATCGTACGTGGATTAGCGTCTTACGGGTTTGGGGAGGCAACCAGAAGAATGTACGTGTCAGTACGAGCTGGGACCGATACACAGTGTACCTGCCTCGGCGCAGTCGCTTCTGGGCCGAACCGCATCATGCGTCGAGACCGCTTTGGAGCGAGGGGAGTGCCTGGAGCGCAGGAGCACGTCTGATCGTGTCAATGGCCGAGCGAACGACGTGAACGCGAAGTTAAGCTCAAGTGCCCCGCCAGTTCGAGGCGTAAGGTGTTCGCAAGGTCCTTGGAGAGCGAGAAAGGCTCGGACCAGCCTCCCACTCATGTCGACGGCGGACGTAGCGGAAGGCACTCCCCTCGCTCCAAAGCGCACCACGACGTAGCCGCGTGCCACGCACGAAAGCCGCACGACGTCACCAGGGGTCGATCACGCGCCGCCGCTCCGTACGCACGACGGCCGGAACAGAACGTAAGCCGCGGATGAGCCAGGCGCGCGTGTCGGCGGGGTCGATGACGGCGTCGATTTCGAGCAGCGACGCGAGGTTGAGCGCCTTGCCGCGCTCGTAGGCGACCGCCACGAACGCCTGCAAGGTGCGCTCGCGCTGCTCGGGATCTGCGATCGCTTCGAGCTGCTTGCGCATGCTCAGCCGTACGGCGCCCTCGAGGCTCATCGCGCCGAACTCGGCGCTCGGCCAAGCCGCCGTAAAGAAGGGCGCGTGGGTGTGGCCACCCGCCATGGCCTGCGCGCCGAGCCCGTAGCCGCGCCGCAGGACGATTGTGAAGAACGGCACAGAAAGGCTGGCCGCCGCCACGAACAGCCGCGCGGCGTGGCGCACCAGGCCGGTCGCCTCGGCCGGCGGTCCCACCATGAAGCCGGGCGTATCGCACAGCGAGATGATCGGCAGCCCGAACGCGTCGCACAGCTGAAGGAAGCGCGCGGCCTTGTCGGCCGCATCGGAATCGATGGCGCCCGCGAGGTGCGTCAGGTCGGTGGCGATCACGCCTACGGAGCGGCCTTCGATGCGCGCGAGCGCGGTCACCATGCTGCGGCCAAACTCGCGACGCAGCTCGAGCACCGAGCCGGTGTCGGCCAAGAGCTCCACGATCGGCCGGACCTTGTACGTGCGCCGGCGCTGTTCGGGCAGCACGTTGCGCAGCGCGCTCTGATCCGCGCACTCGAAGTGCCCGAGCGGGCCTTGAAAGTACGAGAGGTAGCGCTTCGCGGCGGCGACCGCCTCGATCTCGTCGCGCACGCGTATGTCCACCACGCCGTTCTTCGACTGCACGTCGATCGGGCCGACCTGTTCGGGCGCGAAGCTGCCGAGGCCGCCCGCTTCGATCATCGCCGGGCCGCCCATGCCGATCGTGCTGTTCTCCGCGGCGATGATCACGTCGCAGCACCCGAGCAGCGCGGCGTTGCCGGCGAAGCAGCGGCCCGCGACGATGCCGACCGTGGGCACGAGCCCGGAGAGCGCGGCGAACGCGTGGAAGCTCGTGGTGTCGAGCCCCGACGCCGTGTGGACGTCGGTGTCGTTGGGACGACCGCCGCCGCCTTCGGCGAACAGGACGACCGGCAGGCGATGCTCGCGCGCGAGCGCTAGCATGCGGTCGAGCTTGCGGTGACCCGCGACCCCCTGCGTGCCCGCGAACACCGTTTAGTCGTAGGCGCGCACCATGGTGCGCGCGCGCTCGGGGCTGCACTGCGCGGCGTTGACGGTACCGATGCCGCACACGATGCCGTCGGCTGGACTCACGCGCACGAGCTCGTCGATCGAATGGCGCTGGCGCTGCGCGGCCAAGAGCAGCGCGCCGTATTCGAGGAAGCTGCCCTCGTCGACCAGATCGGCGATGTTCTCGCGTGCGGTGCGCTGGCCCGTCTTGCGGCGCTTGGCCACCGCCTCCGGGCGCGCGGCGTCCGTGGTCGCGAACAGGCGCTCGCGCAACTCCGCGAGCTCGGGTCGGAGGGGGGCGGGTTCGGCGTCGCGCGGTTCGGTCATCGAGGGCTCCAGGGTGGATTGCGAGCGCCCGCGGCGGTTTTTTGCGGCGGGGGGACTCGGGGCGTGCAGCACGCGCGATAGCACGCTTTCGCCGACGTTCGGCGGGCCGGGCTCACGCGCGGGTGGACGCTTGCCCGGCGGCTCGGGCTCGACCAAGAATGGGCGCCCATGAGCCAAACCGAGGTTGAGACCGCGGCGGCCGCTGCGCCGGAAGCGCCTCCGTCGCCAGCGACCGGTCGCAGCGTGCCTGCATCCCCCTCGCGGAGCTCGCCGGCCCCGGCCGCGCCGCTGCCCCGCTTGAGCCTCGCGTTCGTTTCGGGCCTGCATGCGCTCGTGCTCGGCGCGGCCGCGCTCGTCTTGCCGTGGCACGGCGGCGCGCCCGCGTCGGTCGTGCTCTTCGCGCTCGCCGCGCTCCATGTCGCGACGGCCGCGCTGGCGCTCTCGCGGCGTGCGCGCGCGCTGCGCATCGCCTGGCAGGTCCTGGCGTTCGCGTCGCTCTTTGTCTTGCTCGTGGCGACGGTGGCGATGGCCAGCGCGGCACTCTATTTGGCCGAGCTTTATCAGGGCATCGGCCAGGCAGTCGCGGGTGGCCTCGCGGTGTTTTGGGGGCTGTTGGTGCTGGTCACGGTGCCCGTCTCGTGTTGGGGCCTGGCCGTGACCAGCTTTCGCCTGCGCGCGAAGAGCGGCGGCGCGCTCGCGGCTTTGCTCGCTGTCGCGTGGGTGAGCGCGGGTACGGCGCGCGCCGCCGCCGTGGCGCGGCCGGTGTCGCTCGCGCAGGGCCCCGAGCTCGCAACGCAGCTCGCAGGCGCGCTGCGCGCGTACGGCGAAGGCAAGCGGGAGGCCGAGGGGTCGCTGTTCCAGCGCGAGCCGTTCGACTGCCGCGGGCCGATCACGACCGAACAGATCACCTTGTTCGTGGCCTATCTCGGAAAAGACGGCGGACCGCACGGCGCGTGTCTGCAGGCCGCGAGCGGGCCGGAGCTAGCGCGCAGGCTTCAGGAGCTGCTCGCGGAACGAAGCCGGCCGGGCGGCGCGGTCAAGCTCGACCTCGTGCGTTCGCTGCGCGCGCTCCATGCGTTTCATCCGCTGCTCGACGCGCTCGCGCTGCGCCCCGGCCTCGACGGGGCGTGTTTGCACCAGCGCTGCCTCATGCCGTGGCAGCTGGTCGGGCTGGATCTGTTCACGAAGCACCGGCCGCTTCCGGCGGTGCGCGACATGAGCTTCGGGTTCTCCCCGCAGACGCTGGCGGAGCTGCTCGGAAGCCCGTCTGCGAGCCTGTCCGAGATCGCGAGCATCGAGACCTGGAGCGCCGTGCTCACACGCGGGCAGGTGACCGAGCTGACGCGCCTGCGCCCCACGCCTGCGCCGCTCAAGTCGCAGGCGCTCACGTGGGCCAGGCAGCACGCCGAATCGCACATCCTGTCGGCCCAACGGCGCGAGGGCGATTTCCGCTATTTGCTCGACCCGTTTACGGGGCCGCGGCCGGAAGAGGCGGAGGCCAATCTACCGCGCCAGGCGGGCACGATGCTCGTGCTGTGCGAGGTCGGTAAGGACTCGCACACGAACGCGGCGGTCGCGCGCGCGCTCGCTTGGCTCGCCGGGTTCGAGCGCCGGGTCGGGGAGCTCTCGTGGTTATCGAGCACCGGGGTCGACGCGGAGCTCGGCCCGACCGCGCTGCCGCTCGCCGCGTTCCTCAGCTGCCGCGAGCGCGCAGGCAGCGATCACGATGTGCTGATCGCGCGCCTCGGCCGCTTCTTGCTGCGCCTGCAGCGGCCGGACGGCAGCTTCTATCCCGAGTTCGACCCGGCTCGGCAAGAGCCGGTCGGGCAGTACGAGCCGCTCTATGCCACGGGGCAGGCCGTGCTCGCCCTGGTGCTGCTCGAACGCTTCGCACAGACCGCAGATGTTCCGGACCTGCCGGAGAAGGAGCGCATCGCCGAGGCGATCGATCGCGCGATGGACTTCTACGCCGAACGCTGGCCGCGCGCGCTGCGCGACTTTTTCTTCCTCGAAGAGAACTGGCATTGTCTGGCGGCGCGCGCCGCGATCCCCAGCCATCGGCGCGACGCCTACGAGCGCTTCTGTCTCGACTACATCGGGTTCAAGTCGCGTCTGATTTTGGACGAAGGCGCAGCGCCCGAGTTCGTGGGCGGCTACGGGCTCGGCA
>CAZYWR010001352.1:0-2213 GCA_964651185.1 uncultured Polyangiales bacterium | reverse complement strand
GCTCGGCGTGCTCGCCGGCGACGCGAACCCGCCCAACCTGACCGCCGTGTTCATGAACAACTTGCGCGTGCAAGGGCTGCTGGTCGGCAACCGCGACGACTTCGAGGCCATGAACCGCTTACTCGGCGCCTTCCGCATTCAGCCCGTGATCGATCGCACCTTCGGCTTCGAGCAGGCGCGCGACGCGTTCGCCCACCTCGCCGGCCAGAGCCACTTCGGCAAAGTCGTGATCTCCGTCTAAATGGTGCGAAGTCTTACGCCAAAATCCGGACGCACTGCCAAAACTTAGGGGACGATCGGGCGGCGGCGCGGCGGCAACGCCGCGGAGATGCGCGAAAGCGCGGCTTTCGGCGCGCGTCGTCGCTGGCACGTTCGCTGCGAAGAGGCTCGCGCATGAAGCGAACGTGGTGGGGGGCGTGCGTGTGTGTCGCTGTGTTGATGGGCTGCGGCCACCCGATTCGGGACTTGGCGAACGCCGCCAAAGATTTGATCCCGGACGAGACGCCCAAGGGCGAGCCGAGCTGCTCCGCGCAGGCCACCACCCAGATCGCGCTGATCGCCAACTTGAACGCGGACAGCCCGATCTCCGCGGCCTGGGATGCGACCCGACCCGAGGCGACCTCCAACTTCTCGGCGAGCAGCTGGCCGTACCTGAGCGATGGCACCACCGTCAGCCTCCAGCTCTTCTTCGTCCGCACGGGCGAGCGCACTTGGGACTGGCACGCGCTCGTCGCGAGCCCGAACGCATCCCCGGCGGAGCAAGGTGACGGAGCGCTGACGTTCGACGAGCAAGGCGCGCTGCGCGCGGACGAAACCCGCATGGCGCTGCGATTGACGCGCGCCGCAGACGCCGCGGACGTTCCGCTCGCGCTCGCGTGGGGCACGCCCAAGAGCGCCGAGGCCGACGGCTTCGATGGCGTGACCAGCACGCACGAGCCGAGCCGGGTCTACAGCTACCAGCAGGACGGTCACGCTCGGCTCGACAGCGCCGAATGCTCCGGCCACTGATGCGTCGCTGAGCGCGAGCCGTTTTTCGCGCGCGAGGCTCGCGCGCAGGCCGGCCCCGCCCAGCCGGCGCGGAACGCAGGTCCGTGGCAAGGTGCGGGGATGCCGGAAGGCGACAGTTTACACAGGCTGGCGCGCATGCTGCATCCGAAGCTGGTCGATCAGCCGCTGCGTTCGCTCGTGCTCGTGCGCAGCGGTGCGCGTTTTGAAGCGCGCGCTGGCACGCGCGAGCCCCATACCGAGGGGCTCGTCGGGAGCCGCATTCGCGGGGTGGAGGCGCGCGGGAAGAACCTGCTCGTCCACTTCGACGCAGCTTGGTCGCTGCACGTGCACCTCAAGATGAACGGGCAGGTGCGCGTGCAGGCGCTGCGCGCGGCCTCGAAGGTGGCGATGTCGCAGGCGTCGGCGATCCTCGAGACGCCTGACCAGCGCGTCGTGGTGTACGGCGCGCCCATCGCGCGGCTCTTGCGCACGCGCGACTTGACGCGCGACTTTCATCTGCGCGGGCTCGGCCCCGATCTGCTCGCGGCGAGCTTCGACCGAGACGAAGCGCTCGCGCGGCTGCGCGCGCAGCGTGCTCGTCCGCTCGGCGAGGCCTTGCTCGATCAAGGCGTGGTCGCCGGAATCGGCAACGTCTGGAAGAGCGAGCTCTGCTTCAGCTTGCGCATGGATCCGTTCGCGCCCGTCGCGCACTATCGCGACGACGAGCTCTCCGCGCTGCTCTCGCTCGCGCACGAGCAGATGGTCGACAACGTGTACGGCCCGCGCCGCAGCTTGCCCGATCCCTTCGAATCGCCCGCGTTCCGCAAGACTCGCATCGATCGCCGCCAGGGCCAAGCGCCGGTCTCCGTGTACGAGCGCGCGGGCCAGCCCTGCTACGACTGCGGGGCGATCATCGAGCTCAAGCGCCAAGGCGAGCCGCTGCGCTCGACCTATTTTTGCCCGCGTTGCCAGCCGAGCCGAGGTGCGGCTTGAGCGCGAAGAGCCCGCTCGCGCTGCTCTCGCCCGCGACGCGCGCTTGGTTCACAGACTCCTTCGCGCGTCCGACCGACGCCCAGCTGCGCGCCTGGCCGCCGATTTTGCGCGGGCAGAGCACCCTCTTGCTCGCGCCCACCGGCTCCGGCAAGACCTTGGCCGCCTTCTTGTGCGCGATCGATCGGCTCCTGTTCTCGTCCGAGCCGTCCAAAGAACAGCGCTGCAAGGTGCTC
>CAZYWR010001351.1:0-1782 GCA_964651185.1 uncultured Polyangiales bacterium | reverse complement strand
AGTCGGTCGCCGACGTCGGCGCCGGCAGCGGCTCGAGGGCTGGCTCCGGTTCGCGCGCTTGCACGGCGCCGCACTTGCCGCAGCGGAATTGCCCAGCGGGGATCGGATGGCCACAGGTCGTGCACGCGAGGCTCATCGGCGGAAGACGCCAGTGTACTCCATCACGCAACCAGGTGGCAGAAGGTCGAGGCGCGCGGCCCCGGCGAGCGCGGCCAGGCGGGATTTTTGGCGTCCGCTGGCGCCGGCTTCGCTGATAGAGTGCTCGGGTGGCGCTTTCGACGATCCTCGACGTACGCACGCAGGCCGATCGGAGCTTCGCGCACAAGGGCTTCGAGCAAGCCCTGGCCGGCTATCTGTGCGTGCTGTCGGCGCAGCCGGATCACCTCGACGCGCGCCTGCGCGTCGCGGACTGCTTGTTGGCGCTGGGGCAGGTGCAGCGCGCGGCCGTGGTGTACACCGCCTTCGCGCGCTACGCGGCGCACGCCGGTTATCCGCTGCGGGCGCTGGTGGCGATCAAGATCCTGAGCGCGCTCGAGCCGCGGCTCGCGCCGCTCGTGGTTGCCGTCGCGGAGCTCTACTGCGCGTCGGGGCGCGTCGGGCGCGCCGTGCGCCCGGTGCCGGCGAACGAGGGCGTGGCGTTGACCCCGGCGCAGCTTGCGCTGCGCGAGCTGAGCGGGGAGCCGCTGTCGGCGCAGGCCGAGGCCCTGGGCAAGCTGACGCCGCCGCTCGCGGAGGCAGACGTGTTGCCGCCGATCCCGCTCCTGAGCGAGCTCAGCAGAGACGACTTCTGCGCCGTGCTCACGACCTTGAAGCTGGTGCGCAAGGCGGCGGGCGAGTCGGTCATCGTCCAGGGCGCTCCTGGCCACAGCTTCTTCCTGGCCGCCCGCGGGGACTTCGAGATCGCGCGCGAGGAGCCGGACGGCTCGCGCACCCAGCTCGCCTCGCTGCACGAGGGCGCGCTGTTCGGAGAGATGGCGCTCCTGTCCAAGTCGCCGCGCACCGCGCACGTCACCACCACCAGCGACGCCGACCTGCTCGAGCTGGACGTGGCCGCGCTCGGTCAATTGTCGGACGGGGCCGTCGCCATCGCACGGGCGCTCGCGAAGTTCACGCGCGAACGCTTGGTGAACAACCTGATCAACACCTCGCGCCTGTTTCGCCCGCTGAGCCGATCCCAGCGCATCGATCTGGTGCGACGCTTCACGGCGCACGAGGTGGCGGCCCAGACCGATCTGATCCGCGAGGGCGAGCCGGGGCGCGGGCTGTACGTCATCCTCCAGGGAGCCGTCGACGTATGGAAGCGCGCCGGGAACGAGAAAGTGCTGCTCGCGACGTTGGGCGCCAGCGACGTCTTCGGCGAGATGGCGCTCCTCAACGATGCGCCGGCCACGGCCACGGTGACCGCTGCCACGCGCTCGACGGTGCTGTTCTTGGCGCGCGAGTATGTGGAGCGGCTGATGGAGAGCGTGCCCGAGCTCGCCGCCTATCTCGGATCGTTGGGTGACGAGCGCGCGCTCGATACCCGGATGTGGCTCGACGATACGGTCGCCTCCGCGCAGGGAGACGACGCCTTTTCGATCGACATCGAGCTCGACATACTCGGCTGAGCCGCGTGCGCGGCCGAGTGCGCAGCGCATCCAAGAGCGGACAGGAATGTCATAGGGGCCGCGCGGCCTTGTGCGCCGCCGCACACCGTGAAACGGTCCCGAAATCACAGCATAAGTCATCGTGTTCAAAGGGAATTGGGGCGAATGCCGCGAGGATCCGCAAGAGCCCTTGGCA
>CAZYWR010001350.1:0-2307 GCA_964651185.1 uncultured Polyangiales bacterium | reverse complement strand
ACCATTCCTCGACCTCCGCGGGCGGTTGCATGCACGAGGAGATGTCGCCGCCGCCCGTCGGTGGCGCGCTCGGAGAACCCGCGTCCGTGGGCTCGTCCGCGCTTCCCGAATCGCGTGGCGCCGGCTTGCTCGCGTCGGCGGGTTTGGCCGCATCGCTGTGGCCGGCGTCGTGCGCGCCGGCATCTGGCTTGGATGCGTCTTGTGCCGCGCGTGCGTCGGGCTTGGACGCGTCATGCTTGTCGTCGTTCGAGCTATCGTCGTCGTCGTCGTCGTCCGCGTTCGCTGCTTCGTCGCTGCTCGTGTCGTGCGGACTGGCGCAGCTCGCGACAGAGCAGCCCGCGAGCAGGGCCATGATCGTGAGTCGTAGCTGCCGTGCGTCCATGGTCCGGGTACCTCGCTCTCCGCGCAAGCCAGGAGCCGTAGCCCGGTTCTGGGCACGTTCGCCAGCTTTTTCGGCCCTGGCGCTCTGGTGCTGTTCGCGCTGACACAGTGTCGCGGAACTTTGCCGCTAAAACCGCATCGCGAACGAATCGACGCGAACGACTTTGGCGGCCCGCGCATCAACCCATCGTGATTGGCTCGAAAGGATCATGAAGGGGTTACGGAAGCGGAGCGCGCCGACGACTTTGGCGGCCCACGCATCAACCATTGAGCGCGCCTGCGATGCCGCTCGGGTTGCGCGTGAATCGTGATTGGCTCGAAGGATCATGAAGGGGTTACGGAAGCGGAGCGCGCCGATTCCCGTCCGCGTTTCGCGCGGCGGGCGAACGGAACTGGTCGCGAACGGAACGAGGTCGCGATCGTCGGTGGAGCGGACTCGGTATCGGACGCGCGCCTCAGTGGTCTCACGCGTGGTGCGGGCGTCATCGTTGTAATGGGGCCGACCTTTGGCGATGCGGACGTGCGGGGCATCGAATTCAACGGTGCGGATCTGAGTGTCATGCGTGAGAGCGTGCCTCGATCAGGCTCCGACGGACTCGGACGGTGCGCTCTGGAAGCGCACAGGTTTTGGCCAGTGCAGGTCACCTTGCGGGCGGAACGAGAAGCTCTTTTGGCTCGAAGCGCCACGCGCTGACGCGAGAGCCATGAACGAGGAGAACTGCCCCGGCACAGGCGCGCGAGATCGTTGGAGATGCGCATTGGAAAGGGAGGATCGCGTTTGCGTCAGCAGCCCTGAAAGTGCCGCGTCGAATGAGTCCAGGTTCATCCATAAGACGCTGCCCGCTAAGATGCGCGTGTCTGCAGCTATTGACCGGATCGCCCCCGTGAGGTCTTCCTAGATCAGATTCGTCTGAGTAGCGTCTTGTTCTTGAAATCCGTGCGCAGTGCATGCGAGGTTCGCGCTTTCAGGGAGCAACGGCGGAACCGGGCTCGTGTGACCGCGCGAACCTCGCCCTTCGATGCGAGGAGGGTGGGTCGGCGGCGCACGAGGCGTCGTCGTGCCTTACGCGGCACGTCCGAACCGGTCCGAGGAATTCTGTGATGAGCTTAGCTACGGCGGATCGTTATCTCACCGTCGCGCAGGAGACACCGGAGGGTCGATACATGAATCGCGAATGGGCAATATCATCTCTAGCTTCAGCATTCGTCTTCACGGCGTTGAGTGCGTGTGCAACCGACGGCGGAGACGAGTCGACTCCCAGCCGTGACGTCCAGCAGGGGGATCAAGCTCAGCACGGCGGTCAAACGCAGCATGAACAGCAGTTTCCCGTCCGTGCAGACATCATCGACGACATCCTGGGCGGCGAAGGCGACACCTCCAGTGCCACCAAACATGGAGATCCGCCGCTCGTGCTCAGCACGTTGCCGGGGCCTTTCTTCACCGACTCTTACGACATGGCCACGGGCACGGTCTTCTATCCCGTCGACGCAGATCCGCCGTTTGCCGCGCTCTCGCTCTGCGCAGGCTTCCTCAACGTCGGCGTCGAGATGACGGCATGGGGACCGTTCTTGGCCTCTTGGGGTCTGGTCACGGTCATCACCACCACGAGCCCTTTCGATTTTCCGGCCGATCGCGCGGACGAACTGCTCGGCTCGATCGATGAGCTGAAGGGAGAGAACACCAACCCTCTGAGCCCGCTCTACGGAAAGCTCAACGGCCGCTATGGGACCTCCGGCTATTCGATGGGCGGCGGAGGCACCACCATGGCCTCCGCGCAAGATTGGTCGCTCAAGTCATCGGTAGGCTTGGCGCCCTGGACACCGACCGGCCTCCTCGTTCAGACGCCCACGCTCTTGATGTGCGGCGACATCGACGTCGTCGCGCCCTGTGAGATGGCCCAAGCAGCGTACGACGAAATGGCGTTT
>CAZYWR010001349.1:0-5801 GCA_964651185.1 uncultured Polyangiales bacterium | reverse complement strand
GGCTACGACGAGACGGCCAAGATGCTCGCCGAATCCGCGCTGTGCCTGGCCGTCGATCGCGCTAGGCTGCCGTCGCGCGCAGGACTGCTGACGCCGGCATGTGCATTGGGGGAGGTCCTGCTCGGCCGCCTGCAGCGTGCGGGCTTGGTATTCGAAGTAGTTCACTCCCGATCAGCCGGATGAATCGAACGATGCGCCGTCTTCTCGTCGTTTTGCTCGCGCGCGGGTCCGCGCACCTCGGCTTTGCCTTGTTCGCCGCCGCGCTGCTTGCGGCCGCCTGTGCGAGCCAACCACGCAAACAGCCTCGCCAGCGTCTCCCGACGCCGACCCAAGCGAGCGCCGGCGAGCCGGCCGCGGACGCTGGCGGCCCTGTGCAAGAGCTGATCGAGGTGCGCCTGCTCGTGGTCGCATACGCGGGTGCGGAGGGTGCCGAAGCGCACGTGACGCGCACGAAGGAGCAGGCGCTCGAGCGCGCGCAGATGATCGCGCGCATGGGCAAGAGCGGCGACCGGCTCGCTGAGCTCGTGCGCAAGTACAGCGATCTGCCGGGTGCGAACGAGGATTTCGGGCTGTTTCGCCTGCGCCCCGCGCAGCCGGGTGCCTTCGGGAAGGAGGTGGCACAGGCGGCACTCGCGCTCACGCCCGGCTCGATCAGCGATCCGGTCGATACGGCGCGCGGGTTTTTCGTGATCGAGCGACGCAACAATCCGCCTACGGGGCCCATGCGCGTCTCCGCACGCCACATCTTGATCAGCTATCAAGGCGCGGAGCACGCGCTTCCCGGGGTCACGCGCAGCGAGGCCGAAGCGCGTGCGCTGGCCGAGCAGATCGCCGCGCGCGCCAAAGAGCCGGGCGCGGATTGGAACGCCTTGGCCCAGAACACGGACGAACCGGGGTCGAAGGAGACGGGCGGCGACCTCGGCGCGTTCTCGCGCGGACAGATGGTGCCGGCATTCGAGCGCGCGGCGTTCACGCTCGCCGTCGGACAAGTGAGCGACGTCGTGCAGACGCCGTTCGGCTTTCACGTGATTCAGCGCTACGAGTGAGCGCACAGCGCGAGCAGCGCTTCGCCATACTTGTGCGCCCGCTCGGCGCCGATGCCCCAGACCTCCTGCAGCGACGCCAAGTCGCTCGGCCGCTCGACGCACAGCGCGCGCAACGTTCGATCCTGAAAGATCTGATACGGCTTGATGCGGCGACGGCGCGCCTCCTTGCGCCGAAAGCGCCGCAAGGCGGCCTCGAGCGCGCCCGCGCCGCGCGCGCCGCCGGATGCTGGGACCGTCGCGGCTTTGCGACCGCCCACACTCTCCATCCCAGACTCGGTTCCTGCGGGGCCGTGCTCGCGCTCATCGCCGCTCGGCGTCGCCGCGCCCGCCGCTTTGCGCGATCGCACCGGTTTGCCCGCGATCCACAAGGTGGGGTACTTCTTGCCCTTCTTGGCGAGTACGCCGGCGGCGAGCAGCTCGTCGAGGGCGCGGACGATGGCGCTCTCGGGCACGCCCCGCAGCGCGCCGAATGCAGGGTTGTTCGCGACGCGCTTCTTCCGCAGAGCGCGCGCGCGGCTGCCCCGCAGCGCCAGCGTCACGTAGCGGCGTCCCAGCGGCTTGGCGAGCGCGTCGATGAGCGCCACGATCTGGGCGCGTTCCTCGGCCGCGAGCTCTCGCGCCTGCTCCGCCTCCTGTGCCGCCCGGCGCCGCGCGGCCTTGCGCTCGTGGAGCGCGCGCGCCCGTGCGCGTTCGCGCGCGACTCTTTCCGGCGCGCAACACGCGTCGCAGCGGCCGCACGGCGCGCCGGACACGCCATCCAAGTGCGCGGTGATGGCGCGCTCGCGGCAGCCCGCGCCGAGTGCGTACGCCGAGAGCGCGCGAAAGCCCTCACGCGCGCCGGGCCCTGGATGAGCTCCCGCCAGCCGCGCGTGAATGCGTTCGTCGGCCGGTGAAAAGGCCAGCCAGCAGGTCGCCGCATCGCCCGCGCGCCCCGCCCGCCCCGCCTGCTGTACGTAGCCCTCGAGGGTGCCGGGCGCCTCCACGTGCAGCACCAGACGCACGTCGGGCAGATCGACGCCCATGCCGAACGCGCTGGTCGCGACCAACACGGGCGTGCGGCCCTCTTGGAAGTGCCGCTGCGCGCGTGCGCGCGCCGAGTCGCGTCGCCCCGCGTGGTAGAAATCCGCGCGGATGCCGGCGCGCCGCAGCGCTTGCTGCACCGCCTTGGCGCGCGCGCGTGTGACGGCGTACACGAGCGCGCGGCCTTCGGCGCGCTTCTGCGCGAAGCCATGCTCCCGCAAGAGGTCGATCGCCCAAGCGGTGCGCGACGCGTGGCCCGTCTCGAGCGCGACGTGGAACCGCAGGTTGGGGCGGACCGCGCTGCGTTCCACCCGCACGGCCTCGCGCATCTCGAGCGAGCTGAGCACGTGCTCGCGCACGCGCGGCGTGGCGGTCGCGGTCAGCGCCATCACAGGCACGCCGAGCTCGCGCTTGAGCCAGCCGAGCCGAGCGTACTCGGGGCGGAAGTCGTGTCCCCACTCGCTGATGCAGTGGGCCTCGTCGATGGCCACGCGCGCGACACCCGAGAGGCTGCGGCGCACGCGCGCGTTGTCCAGCCGCTCGGGGCTTACGTACACGAGCTCCTGCGCGCTCAAATCAGCGAGCACCGCGCGTTGTTCGGCCCAAGGCACGCCCGAGTGGAGCGCGGCCGCGCGCACGCCGCGCGCGCGCAGCGCAGCGACCTGGTCGTCCATGAGGGCGATGAGCGGGCTGACCACCAGGGTCGCGCCCGCCCCGCGCCGCGCCAAACTCACGGCGGGCAGCTGAAAGCAGAGCGATTTGCCGAAGCCGGTAGGCAGCACCACGAGGACATCCCGGCCGGCCAGAAAGCCCGCCACAGCGCCCTCCTGCTCGGGCCGCAGCGCGCTCAACCCAAAGACCTGCCGCAGGTGCTCGCCTACGTCCGCGTGCATCGCCGCGGCGGAGCATGCCATGGCGCGCACGCGCCCCGAAGAAACGTGCGGCCGCGAGTTCGTGGACCCCACCCAGACCTGGCCCCGAACCCGTGACGGCGCTGGCGTTCCGCTAGACCTGCACGTGCCGGCGCATCTTGCCGAGCGCCTGCTCCTGCAGCTGACGGATGCGCTCGCGCGACAGGTTGTACTTATCGCCGATCTCCTTGAGCGTCAGCTCGTCCTCGTTGTCGAGGCCGAAGCGCCAGCGCACGATGCGCGCTTCCATGGGGGTCAAGGTCTTCATCAGCTGCTGGAGCTGCTCGCTCCAGGTCTTGGTCTCGAGATCTTCGTGCGGGGAGGGCGTGTCCTCCGCCGGGATGAAGTCGATGAAGCGACGGCCGTCCTCGTCGCCCACGTTGCGATCGAGCGAGAACGGGGCGACCGGCGTGCTCTGCTGGAGTTGCTTGAGCTTGTCCGCGCTCACGCCGGTCTCTTTCTCGATCTCCTCCGGCGTCGCTTCGCGGCCGGTCTGCGCCTCGATCGCGCGCGCGACCCGCGCCACGCGCTGGTAGGTGTCGAGCATGTGCACGGGCACGCGCACGACGCGGGCCTTGTCGGCGAGCGCGCGGTTGATGGCGTGACGAATCCACCACGACGCGTACGTGCTGAAGCGGTAGCCGCGCGTGTGGTCGAAGCGCTCGACGCCCTTGAGCAAGCCGAAGTTGCCCTCCTGAATCAAGTCGATGAGCGGCATGCGACCGTGGTTGTAGCGGCGTGCGATCGAGACCACGAGGCGCAGGTTGGCCGTCACGAAGCGGTTCTTCGCCTCTTGCTGGGCGCGCTGCGCCCGGCGCACGTCGGTCAGGTACTTGCGGAAGGCCGCCGTGACCTGGAACTCGCCGACCACCATGTCCCGCTCGGCCGTGTGCGTGCCCGCCAGGCGCTCGACCGCCTTCTGGGATTCCGCGACGAAGATGCGATCGGCATCGAGCTCGCGCATCTTGAGCGATAGGACTTCAGCCAGTTCGTCCCAGCGCGTCTGCTCTTTTTTTGCGAGCGCCTTCTTGCAGCCCTTGGCGAGCTTGCGGAGGGTCGCCACGTCGGCCGGCACCTCTTCCAGATGCCGTTCGACCACGCGGGCGACGGTCTCGAACGCCGGCACGTGCGACAGCAGCGCGCGCCAGTACGCCACCTCGAGCTGGTGGATACGTCGGGCCGCCTCGAGCTCCTCATCGGGGGATAAGACGCGATGGCTCGCCATTTCACGGAAGTAGCGGCCGAGCATGGAACGGTCGGTGCGCTCCAAGTCGTTGATGGCCTTCGCGGTCTCCTTCTCGACCTCCTCGAGGTCCTCCGCGCTCGGCTCCTCACGCGGCGCCGGCGCCTCTTGCTGCGCGTCTTCCGAGGCCCGCGTCCGCACCGGCGCGGGCGTGCCCTGCGCCTCCTCGGCCTCGCGCGCGGAGCTACGCGCCTCCGCGCTGTTCTTTTCGCGCGTGGACGCGGCCCCGGACTTCGCGACGCTCGCGCGCTCGGCGAGCTTTGGCTTCGCCGCTTGCGGCTCTGCCGATGCCGGCCTCGCGGCCGCACTCCGCTCGCGCAGGTGTCCGCGCGCCTCTGCGTCGCTCCGCTCGCGCGCTTCGACGAGCTTCACCTTGGCCAGGGAGACCTGAGGCTGGGCAGATCGCGACTTGGCAGGTCTCGCTTGAGCCTTCGGCATCATCGGGGATGGGCGAGCGACCTGCTTGACGCGAGCCGTCGACTTTCGCGCGGGCATTTCCATCGACACGTGCTCCTCTGCGCTGCTTGGCGCAGGAAAAAAATCAGCGTCCAACGGGGGACTCAACTCCCTGGACTGGTGTTTCTTCCACGCTTCACTCGTTCTGCGCCGACCCGCGTCGCTTAGCGCGACAGTTCCCGGCAAGGTCCGGGTCCTGCGAGCGGCCGAACGAGTGCCCCCCTGGGGTGCCCGACTTTCGTCTGGCAGGCCCCAATGACGCGACAGAATGAAGGAGGAGGGGCCCCCCTAGGCAAGGAAAATCTTCTCGCCGTCGTCTTTTTTACGCGCTCTGGGCGCCGAGGTCGAGGCATTGGTGTCGTTTTCCTGACAAAGACCCGACTCGGCCGCCACCGCTCCCCGAAATCGGGGAGCTTTTGGGAGCTGCGCTGCAATTCGGTGACGCTGTTACGGGCGGAGCAGGGCGCGGACCACCTCGCTCAGGAGCTTGCCTTCGGCGCCGCTCAACCGTTCCTTGGCCGCCTGCATGACCCGGCCCATGTCCTTCGTCGAGCTCGCCCCGAGCTCCGCAATGAGGGTGCGTACGGTGCGCTCGATGGTGTCCCGGTCGGGGGCTCGCGGGAGATAGGCTTCGAGCAGCTCCTTCTCGCGCTCCTCGCGCGAAGCCAAGTCGTCGCGGCCGCCCGCGCGGTATTGCTCGATCGACTCGATGCGCTGCTTGCGCAGGCTGCGGATGACATCGAGCACGGCGGCTTCGTCGAGCTCGCGACCGCCGTCGACCTCGCGCTGCAGGATCGCAGCGCGCACCGAGCGGATCGCCTCGAGCCGCACCTGGTCCTTCGCGCGCATCGCGGCCTTCAAGTCCTCGGCGAGCCTCCCCTTCACATTCTCGGTCATCCGAAACGTATACCACCTCGCCCGTGTGTGCGGCGGGTGCTCGGTGAGGTCTCGGTGGGCTTCGAGGCGGGGGCTGTTTTCCTCTGTGCGCCGGCGACACGACAGTGCATGGGCAATCAGCTGGGGCGCGGATCCGAGGACGTTGCGAGCACGTCATGCGGAGCAGGCAAGGCTATGAGCTTTGCTTCGCGAGCACGGATCGGGATTCGATGGCGCCAGTCGTCAGCC
>CAZYWR010001348.1:0-5488 GCA_964651185.1 uncultured Polyangiales bacterium | reverse complement strand
TCGAACAGCTGACGCGCTGCTTCGAGGGCATCACGCCGTGCGCGATCGCGACGGCGTCCCCAGACGGCACGCCCAACATCACGTATCTCAGTCAGGTGGTTTACGTAGACGCGAAGCACGTCGCGCTGTCGCGTCAGTTTTTCAACAAGACCCAGCAAAACCTCGAGAGCAACCCGCTCGCGAGCCTCGAGTTCTTCGATCCGCTCACGTTCGACGCCTACCGTGCGCTGGTACGCTACGACCATTCGGAGACGAGCGGCGCGCTGTTCGACACGATGGCCGCGCGCATCCAGGCGATCGCCACGCACACCGGGATGGCCGGCATCTTTCGGCTGATCGCGGCGGACGTTTGCGAGGTGATCTCGCTCGAGCGTGTGGACGGCTTCCTGATGGCGGGAGCCGACATGGCGCGCCTGAGCCACACGCCGGGCGTGATGACCGAGCTGCGCGGGCTGCAGCTCGTCTCGGATCGCATCAATCGGGCGCGCGACATGGAAGAGCTGCTGAGCCAATCGCTGACGGCGCTCGATGAGTGCTTCGGGCTCAAGCACAGCATGGTGCTGTTTCCGGACGAAAGCGGCGAGCGCCTCGTCACCATCGCCAGCCGCGGCTACGGCAGCTCCGGGGTCGGCGCCGAGGTGCGGGTAGGGCAGGGGTTGTTGGGCACGGTCGCGGCCACGCGCCGACTCTTGCGCGTGAGCGGGCTCGGGCAAGAGCTGCGTTACGGGCGCGCGATCCGCGGGCGCGTACGTGATCTCGGCGGCGACGCGCTGCTCAGCCCGGAGATTCCGCTGCCCGGCCTCGTCGACGCAGAGAGTCAGCTCGCGCTGCCGATGCTGGTGGGCGAAGAGCTGATCGGCATCATCGCCCTCGAGAGCCAAGACAACCTCGCCCTGCGCACGTGGCACGAGTCGTTTCTGCAAGTGCTCGCCAACCAGATCGCGATCGGCCTCGATCGCCTGCGCCAAAACGAAGAAGAAGAGCCCGCCGCAGCGCCTGCACCGGCCCCGAGCGCCGCGCCCGGTGCGCGCGACCGGGTGCGCAAGTTCCTGTTCTTCCGCAACGACGATTGCGTGTTCGTCGACGGCGAGTACCTGGTGCGCAACGTGCCGGGCAAGATCCTCTGGAAGATCCTGAACGAGCACGCACGCGGCGCGCGCACGCAGTTCACCAACCGCGAGCTGCGCCTCGATCCGACGCTCGGCCTGCCCCCCGTGAAGGACAACCTCGAGAGCCGGCTGATTCTGTTGCGCAAGCGGCTGGCCGAGAAGTGCCCCGACGTGCGGCTCGTACCGACCCAGCGCGGCCGCTTCAACTTGGAGCTCGCCTGCCCAGTCGAGCTCGCCGAACGCGACCACGGCTGACCCGCGCGGCGGGCAAACACCTGAGCCACCGCTCGGGCGATCGGTGGCGCACTGGCCGACGCACCGGCCCAACCGGCATCGCCGTACGTTCATTGGGACGAGCTGCGCTATCGAACGCCGCCCGATGGATTGACGCCTGCGCAATGGTGGACCGGCATCGACCTCAAACGCCGAGACGAGGCGACGGCGATCCGGCCGATGATAGCGGCCTACGGAGTCCCCTTTCGTTTCGTCTCGACGGCGGAGATTCAGCGACGACTGCACGATTTCGACCGAGCGAACGCCGGAAGCGCGATCTTGTCTGCCATGGGCAATCAGGAGGCGACGACCGAGTACCAGGTTCGACAACTTATCGAAGAGGCCATTCGCTCGAGCGAGATTGAATGGCGCGCGCCCAACGACGCGGGAACTCCTATGGTGTGCACTACCAGACTGCGAGGACTGATCTCAAAGATCTCGAACGTCGCGGCCTGTTGGTTTCGCGCCGGATCCAGAAGTCGTTCCGTTACGATCCATCGGCGGATTTGATGAAAGCGAAGGTCTGAGCCGGCTCGCTAACCTTCCCAACTCTCGGTCCCAATCGGGGCGGCGTAAGGTGGCTCGTACAGACCAGGCACGGTGAACTCGCCGTCGTCGTGCTTGATCACGGTCGGCATGAACTCCTCGCCCGGCGCGACCGTACTCGACAAGAGCGGATAGAACTCGAAGATGCCCTGGAACTTGAAGCGATGCCCGAGCGCGCCGATGTCGCAGTAGCGGAAGGTCAGGGCGTGGAACATCACGACGTCGTAGCGGAACAGCGTAAGCGCCCAAAGTTGCGTGGTGTCGTCGCTGGTCCTCGCGCGCTCGGCGGCGCGTGCGGGATCGCGTAAGGTCTGCAGGTAAGCCTCGCGCCCATCGCAGACGATCTCCTGCAAGAGCAGCTCGAAGCGGAAGTTGCTGGCGATCTCGATCTTGGGCGCCACCTCGTATGCGAAGTGCGGTTCGGTCGCGGCGCGCAAAAGCCAAGTGTAGCGACCGAGCAAGCGCTCGAGTCGATAGCGCTGGTCGCCATCGAATTGCGCCGCGATACGCGCCGCTCGCTCGTGCACGCGCGGCCAATCGCCGCGCGCCTCCTGGACGGCGGGCACGAGCTCTTCCCAGAACACGCGCACGTCTTCCGCGCTGAGATCACTTTCGACCAGCACCGCGCGGTCGGGCTCGGCGCCCTCGCGATAGCTCTCCAGCATGGCGCGCAGCGGCTGGGCGCTGCGTTTGTAGTGCAGAAAGTCGGGATGGAAGAGCTCGGGCACGGGGACGGATTGCGCCTCGAGCCACGGCTTTTTGCCGCTCGCGCGGGCCAGCGTACCCATACGCCGCACCCGCCAGCGCTCGCCGCTCTGCCGAAGCTCGCTCGGCCGCGTCGGCGCGAGCACGTAGCAGCTGACGCGCACGAACGCCGGCGCGGCGTCTGGGAATGGGTCTTCGCCGAGCGCGCGCTTGATCTGCGGATCGGAGTCGAGCAGGCGCTGCGCGGTGCGTTCCACCCAGCAGCTCGGAGAATAGGCCAGGTACGGATTTCCGTCGCCGCCGATGCTATGCGAGAACAGGCCGGCGTCGTGGATGCCCATCGCGACGTAGTGAAGCGTCTGATCGATGCGCGGGTGGTGGGGGGCGAACACTTGCAGACGCGAGTGCGGTTTGGTCGGCAGGAACTTGTAGCCGTAAGCCTTCCAGGTCTTGCCGTCGCGGCTCCCTTCGATCACCGGCACGAAGCGCAAGGGGGGCGCGGCGTTGGGCGGGAACACGCCGTAGCCGTTGACGACGTGAAAGGGCGTGAGCGCGCGGAAGTATCCGATCAACACGCGTAGCCAGCGCCGCTTCCAGCTCAAGAGCTCCCACGGCCACTGCACCCAAGCGTGCGTCACCCACGAATTCAAGACCACGAAGTAGATCAGACTGCTGAGGAACAGAATCGCCATGACGATGTGGACGGTCAGATCGGGCCAGGCGAGCGCGTGGCTCGCCCACGGCTCGCGCCAGAGATCGGCGAGCGAAGCGTCGGCGTCGAGCAGACACACGCACAACAGTGCGTAGCCGATGTTGAAGTAGCCCCAATTGCCGGTCGCCTGGATGCCGAGCATGAGCATACTCAGGCAGGCGAACGCGACGATCCTGGGCGCGCCCGTGAAGAAGCCGAGCACGGGCGCCACGGCCTCGGCGACGAACATGAACGAGAGCGATCCCTTGAGCAGCCAGCGCGGCGCGTGGTGGCCCCACCAGCCGAGCGGCGTGGGCAGCGGTGCCCAGATCAAGAAGCCGCGCAAGTACATCGAGTCGCCCTTGCCCGTGCCGATGAACTTCACCTTCGCGAAGCCGAGCATCAAGCGCAGGACCAACCAGCGGAACATGAAGGCGACGGTCGGCAGCGGAAGCGCGCTCGTCTCCAAGCTCGGCAGGGTGTTCGCGAGCGGCAGGAACAGCACCAGGAAGCCGACCTCCTGCAGCATGGTGTCCCAGGGAAAGATCAGCCACGCAGGCTCGATCGAGAGCCACAAGACCCAGCCGAACAAGAGCCCGGCGTAGCCGAGCGGACCGCCGTAGCAGGCGAGCAGCCCACAGAGCACACCGAGCAGCGGCACGACGCGGATCACGCCGTCGCGTGCGCTCCACCAGAAGAGCGTCGGAAACTGGAAGAAGCGGCGCACGCCCGGGAAATCGCGCCGCGCCGCCTCCAGACGCGGCGCGATCGGGGTCGCGCCGTGTGATCCAATGATCCTCAGCAGCTGGAACGTGAGCGAGCCGAACGCCAGCACGTACAGGAGCCCGACGAAACGGGGAATCAACCCCCATACCAGCTCCGGAGCGACGAGGCTCGCGGGGTTGCGCGCGAGCCAAACCAGACCAGACCAGACCATGACCCCGCCTACATGAGGAGACCCAACGAGAGAGCGACTTCTATCGCGAGCGCGCGCGACGGGGAAAGCGGAGAGTTTGCACCACGCGCGAGCTTGGCCTTCTCGGAGGCGATGTCGTTCGTGGGGCGCTGAACCATATGGCTCAGCGCGCGTCGGTTGCGAGCGGACATATGCACGAGCCCGCACCGTTTGGGCACATAAGAAAGACTTAGGATCCTGCAAGATCTACTTAGGGACCGCGTGCGTTCGCGCCGTGCCAGGTTCGCGCTGTGCTCTCGGAGAGAGAGCGCGCAGAGCGAAAGGTGCGAAGCGATGAGACGTGCATGGCGTTGGTTGGGCGCGGGGTTCGCGGTGGTGGTGGCCCTGGTCGCCGGCGGCGCGGGCTACCTGTATCTGGCCTTCCCCATCGCGGTGAAGGCGCCAAGTGAGCGCGTGGAGCCTACGGCCGAGCTGCGCGAACGTGGCGCGTACTTGGCGGAGCACGTCGCGCTCTGCATGGACTGCCATTCGGCGCGCGACTTCAGCCGCTTTTCGGGGCCCGTGGTCCCGGGCACCTTCGGGCAAGGCGGCCAACGCTTCGGCCATGACCTCGGTCTGCCGGGCGAGTTGTACGCGCCCAATATTACGCCGTACGCGCTCTCGGACTGGAGCGATGGTGAGATCGTGCGCGCTGACCAGCGGCGTGACGCCGGAAGGCCGCGCGCTCTTCCCGATGATGAACTACCCGGCTTTTTCGCAGCTGTGCCGGCGCGACCTCGAAGCGCTGGTCGTCTACGTGCGCGGGCTCGCCCCGGTCGAGCACACGCCCCCCGCGAGCGAACTCGACTTCCCCGTCAACTTGATCGCCCGCACCTTACCGAAGCCCGCTGAGATCGCCGAACGCTGCCCCGATCCGAAGGACGGCGTCGCCTACGGCCGCTATCTCGTCAACGCGGCGGGCTGCGCCGATTGTCATACGCCGCGCAAAGACGGAGCGCCCGTCGCCGAGCTCGCGTTTTCGGGCGGCGTGCCGCTGCCGCTGCCGAACGGAGGCAAGGTGCACAGCAAGAACATCACGCCCGACGCAGAGACCGGCATCGGCAGCTGGTCGCGGGAGGCCTTCCTCGCGCGCTTCGCGACCTATCGCGACGCGCAGAACCTGCACGCCGTGTCGCCCGGCGAGTTCAACACGCTCATGCCCTGGAGCATGTACGCAGGCATGAGCGATCGCGATCTCGGCGCGATCTA
>CAZYWR010001347.1:0-3269 GCA_964651185.1 uncultured Polyangiales bacterium | reverse complement strand
GGGCAGCCTCGGGCGCGCCTTCCGCGGGCGCCTCGCCCTCCTCCTCCTCGAGCTGCACCATGGGCCGGATCGGCATCGCCGGCGGGCGCACGTACGGGACGATGCCCGGGTCTCGCCGCCGTAGGGCGTCCGAGAGCCGGCGCAGACGCGCATCCAGCTCGAACCCGTAATGCCGGGCGAGCGCGGAGGCCAAACGCGCCTGATTCACGATGCGCACCGACAGCTCGCAGCCGAGCTGCTCTTCGACCTCCTGCAGGCGCGGCTCGTACAGCGGCTCCCAAGCAGCCACAACCAACGAACGGCCCTCGAAGAAGATCGGCACCATCCCGAGCGCACGCGCGAGCTCCGGCGGCACGCGGCGCAGGGCTTCGCGCGACGCGCCCATCACCTCGTCGCGGGTCGCGGGCAGGAGGTCGAACAGCGCCGCGCGGTACGCCGACAGCACGTCCTCGGGCACGAGGTTCATCTCGAGCAGGATGATCTCGATATCCCCGCCCGAGAAGACTTGGGTTTGTAGCGCCTCCTCGATCTTCGAGACCGGGACGACGCGATCACGGACGAGCAGGGAGGTTAGAGCAGACATTGCCGGTAGGCTCGAGCACGCTCGGGTATGGAAAACTGCGAAGGCAGCTTGCCGGGCATTCTTGGTTGGCCGCGCGGGGGTGTCAACGGCAGCGCCCGAATCGTTCCAAAGCTAAGGCCACACCTACCACGGCCGCGGTCTCCGTTCTCAGAATTGATGACCCCAACGCGGTGGGCACGAAGTTGGCTTGCTGCAGCAGCGTGCGGTCGGCTGGGGATAATCCGCCTTCGGGGCCGACCACGAGCCAAAGCTCGTCGCCCTCGAGCGACGCCGGCAAAGGCATCGCAGTGCGCTCGAGGCACGCCGCCCGGTAGGCGCCCGCAGGAGCGCCCGCGATCGCCTGCGCCAAGGGGAGCGGCGCAAAAATCTCGGGGAGATAGGGCTGCTCCGACTGCGCGGCGGCGGCGATGGCGACGCGCTCGAGCCGCTCCAGCTTGTGGACTGCGGACAGGGCGGTGTCGCGCGCCACGCAGCGCTCCGAGAGTGCCAGCACGATCGCCGCGACGCCGACTTCGGTTGTCATACGAACGATGTCGTCGAGCTTACCAGCCTTCGGCAGGCACTGGACGAGCACCACACGCGCGGAACGGGGTGTCTCCACCACGGGCGCGCTGCCCAGGCAACGCAACGAGCCCTTGGTGAGCGCGACGATGCGCGCCAGGGCAGCGTGCCCTCGGCCGTCGAACAGGCAGACCTCGTCGCCCGCGGCGAGCCGCAGCGCACGCGCGTGCTGGGCTGGCTCCGCACCGAGCTCGAGCTCCGCGCCGAGCCCCGGCAAGCTGGGCGAGAACAGGCGCGGCGCGTTCAAGGAGCGCGCAGGGTCAGCGCGATCCAATCGCCCTCCTTCGCGGTTTCCTCGAGCCGAAAGCGCGGATAAGCCGCCGCTACCTCGGCCTCCTGGCCGGCGAGAATCCCGCTCAGCAGCAAGAGCCCTCCGGGCGCGAGGCGCGCAGCGAGCGCGGGCGCGAGCGGCACGAGCACGCTCGCTTGAATGTTCGCGAGCACCAGATCGTAGTGCCCGTCCATGCGCTCGATCGGCGTGGTGCTCGCGCGCACGCGCGCCGCGACGCCGTTGATCTCCGCGTTCTCGCGCGTCACCGCCACGGCATCGGGGTCGACATCGATGCACTCGGCATGCGCCGCGCCGAGCGCGAGCGCGCAGATCGCGAGGATGCCAGTGCCGCAGCCGACGTCGAGCACGCGTTCGCCGCCGCGCACGAGCTGGTCGAGCGCCTTCATGACGAGCCGCGTGCTCTCGTGCGTGCCGGTGCCGAAGGCGCGGCCCGGATCGACCGTCACCACGACTTCGTGCGCCGCCGGCGTGTAGGGCTCCCAGGACGGGCGAATCACGAGCCGAGCGCCGAGCGGCGTGACCTTGAAGTACTGTTTGTAGGCGTCGCGCCAGTCATCGCCGATCACGTACGCGAGGCGGCCGATACGCGGCGCGAGCCCCGCCAAAGCCCGCTCGGCGGCGGCATCGTCTTCGAAGCTCGCGACCAGCGTCGTCCCTTCGGCGACGCGCTCGAGCGTGCTGGCGTCGCGCTCCTCGATCCCTTGTGCGCCGAGCTCCCACAATAGATAGGAGACCTCGTCCACCTCGTCGCTGGCGACGTCGACGTGCACATAGGGATAGCGAGGCGCGGCCATGTTCGCGCAGGGAAATACCAGGGCCCACCGCGCGCGCAAAGCGGCTTGCACACACAGCGCGCGGATCCGCGAGCGGCGCGTTCGCCGTTTCGCCGCGCGCACCGGGCCCATGCTAAGAAGCGGCGAATGGCCGGTGAGCTGCGTGTGGGTCTGTTGGGTTGTGGAGTGGTCGGACAGGGTGTGGTCCGCTTGCTCAACGAAAGCGCGCGCGTGATCGAGGCGCGACTCGGACGGCCGCTGCGCGTGCGGCGCGTGTTCTTGCGGGCCGACAGCCGTTCGCGGGCGCGGGTCGCGCCCGCGCTGCTGAGCGCGGACCCGAGCCAGATTTACGCGGCCGACGACATCGATATCGTGGTCGAATTGATCGGCGGAACCGACGAGGCGGGTCGCCTCGTGGAGGCCGCGCTGCGCGCCAAGAAGCCCGTGGTGACCGCCAACAAGGCCCTCTTGGCCGAACGCGCACACGAGCTCATCGCGGTCGCGCGCGAGAGTCAGGTGGACCTCTACTACGAAGGCGCAGTGGGCGGCGGCATCCCCGTGATCCGCACGCTGCGCGAGGCGCTGGCCTCGGATCGCGTGATCTCGATCCGCGCCATCCTCAACGGCACCAGCAACTACGTCGTCTCGCAGATGACGAAGCGCGGGATCGGCTTCGCAGACGCGCTCGCTGGCGCACAGCGCGCCGGCTACGCCGAAGCCGACCCCACGCTCGACGTCGGCGGCGGCGACGCGGCGCACAAGCTCGCGCTCCTCACCACGCTGGCCTACGGCGCGCGCGTGGCCACGCGCGCGATCACCACCGAAGGGATCACCGACATCGATGCGATCGACATCCAGTTCGCGCGCCGCTTCGGTTACGTGTTCAAGCCGCTGGCGATCGCCGAAGAGTTCGCCGACGGCGCGCTCGGTCTGCGCGTGCATCCGGCGCTCGTGCCCGAGACCAGCATCATGGCGCACGTGACCGATGCGCTGAATACCGTGCACATCACGGGTGCCACGCTCGGGCCGTGCATCCTCACCGGGCCCGGCGCCGGCGCAG
>CAZYWR010001346.1:0-5584 GCA_964651185.1 uncultured Polyangiales bacterium | reverse complement strand
TGGAGTTGCCCCGTTTTGGCGGACAGATTTGACTGCTTGAATCAGTTCGCTGCGTTGGTCTCGAACTCGATCGGCGAAACGTAGTCGAGGTGTGAGTGAAGCCTGACGAGGTTGTAGTAGTTGTCGATGTAGTCGGCCACTTGCTGCCGCGTCTTCGTGCGGCTTTGAAGCGGCTGCAGCGCCAGCAACTCCTTCTCGAGCGTCGCGAAGAAGGACTCGGACACCGCATTATCCCAGCAGTCGGCCTTACGGCTCATGCTCGGTCGCGCGCCAAGGCGCTTCAGTGCCGCCAGGTAGTCGTCGCTGCCGTATCGGCAGTCTCGGTCGGTGTGATGGATCCAGTTCGGCTTCAGCGCCCGCGTAGAGGCCGCCGCGTGAAGCGCCGCGAGAGCCAGCTCGGTGTCGATGCGGTCGGACATGGCCCAGCCCACAACGCGCCGCGAGTAGAGGTCCAGCAGGACGGCGAGGTACAGCCATCCGTCGCTCGTGGCCACGTACGTGATGTCGCCGGCGAGCACCTGGTTGGGTGCTGCGGCGTTGAAGTCGCGCTCGAGCAGGTTGGGCGCGATCCGCTTCGTGTGGCGCGAGTCCGTAGTCGTGCGAAAACGCCGAGGCGTGTGGCCGCGAAGGCCGTGGGCCCGCATCACGCGAGCGATGCGCTTTTTGCTCGGCCTCGGTCCGCGGCGTCTCAGAGCGCGGCGAATGCGCGGCGCACCGTAGCGACCCCGGTGTTGGTGGAAGACCTCCTTGACCTCGGCAGCGAGCGCGACATCGTCGATCGAACGAATGCTGGGCTCCCTGTGCAGCCACTTGTAATAGCCGCTGCGCGATACCCGGAGGACGCGACATGCGCGAGCCACCGGAATGTTCTCCCTCTCCGCGTGAATCAGCTCGTACACGGCTACTTCACGTCCTTGGCGAAAAGGGCCGCGGCTTTTTTTAGCAGCGAGTTCTCCGCTTGCAGTTCGCGTAGTTCGCGACGAAGCCGCTCGACCTCCTCGCGCTCGCCTTGGCTCTGCTGGGTACCGCCAGAGAGTTCCGCTTCAAAGCGTTCTCGCCAGCGATGGAGCATGCTGGGACTGACACCCAGTTCCTTGGCGATCTCGGTGACGGTCTTCGAGCCGCGCGCCATCACACGGCGTACGGCGTCTTTCTTGAATGAATCGGGGCGTGACTTGCGTTGTTGCATCGGTGGATCTCCGGGGAGCGTAGTCCCCTTCCGGGTGTCCACCAAAGCGGGGTAATCTCACTCGTCCCAGCCCGTCGAGCCATCTGCTACCAAACTATCCAAAAACGAACTATCCAAACCAGCGTCACCCGTGCCGGTCACAAGCGGCGTAGACACAGCTGAATCGCTTGCTTCACAGGTGCATGTCTCCAAGTTGAAGCTCTCAGGCACCGGACAGGGGCCGACCAGGCACTTCGCTTTGCCATCACCGCACGAGGCAATGAGCGAAGTCAGAGCGAATCCAGCAAGCAGGAGCTCCTGCGACGCCCGTTGTTTGTTCATGACACTCCTCCGTGCGCCGGCAAAAGCCGGCGTGGTGAAACGTTGCTCCACCGTCGTGAGCCTGTCCGGCCGTCGCCACGAAATGCGCAAGCTCCCGGCGAGCCGCGGGCCATGCGCTCCAGTCAGAGATCGCACGCGGGCTCAGGGCGTAGCACCATGGACGTCAGCGCGACCAGCGCACCGTCTCCGCCGCGCCTGAGATCACGCGAATCTGATTAAGGCCCTGCGGGTTGGAGACGTAGATGCCGCCCCGCGAAGAGGCGAAGGCGATCATGCGGCAGTCGGGCGAGAACGCGGGGTCCTTGTTGGTGCCCTGTGCCTGCGTGATGCGCATGTACTCGCCTGAGCTCAGGTTGATCGTGAACACGTCCATGTTCTGATCGCGGCCGGTGAAGGCGATGAGCTGCTGCTTCGGGTCGGGGCACCAGGAAGGTGTCTGGTTGTATTCGCCCTTGTAGGTCACGCGCTTTTGTCCGCCGCCGGCGCCGTCCATGATCCAGATCTGCGGCGTGCCGTGGCGGTTGGAGACGAAGGCGATCTGGCCGTTCGGTCCGCACGAGGGGCTCACGTCGATGCCGGGGTCGTTGGTGAGGCGGCGGATGTCGCTGCCGTCGGCGTTGGCGCTGTAGATCTCGGCGTTGCCGTCGCGCGTGGAGCTGAACACGATGCGGTTGCCGCACATCGTGACGCCCATGAACAGACCGTTGCCCTTGAGCACGGGCTTGTCGTTGGTGCCGGCGCGCGTGATGAACATGCCGGTCGGCGTCAGCACCGAGTACCAGATGCCGCCCGCGCCGAAGGCCGGCAGCATCGACACGCCGCGTCCGTTCGACACGCGCGCGAGGTTGGCGCCGTCGAAGTCGGACACGTACACGTCTTTGCGCCCGGGGCCTTGCCGGCGCGCGAACACGAGCTTCGTGCCGAAGACGCCCGCGGTGCCGGTCAAGAGCTTGACCACCTCGTTGGCGAAGCTGTGCATGTACGTGCGCAGCTCGCTGGCGCTGCCGTTGTAGGTGCGCTGCAAGGTCGGTTGCGCGCCGCGCGCCAGCTCGAAGAAGCTCATGGTGACGGCGATCGAGCCGCCGGTCTGCTTCACTTCGCCTTTGATCACGCCCTGCGCGCCGACGCTCTGCCAGGAGCCCGGCGTGATGCTCATCCCTTCGGTCTTGAGGTCGGCCACGAACGACGCCGGATCGAGCACCTTGAAGAGCGACACCAGCGCAAAGTCGTTGCGCAGCACGCCCGCGCCTTGATCGCCCAGGCCCGCGCTGCCCAAAAGATCCGGCACCGCGATACGATACAGCGCGTGCTCGGGCGACGTGACGTCGACGATCGGCGTGCTGGTGGGGAGCGGTGCCTCCTGCTTTTGGTCCTGGCCCAGCCCAGGCGGCCCGACCAGCGCCAACGTGAGACAGATCAGGGCGAAAGCCGTCAGCATGCGCGTGGTCGTGTTCATCTCTGTCTCCGCTCGAAGTCAGCGCGCTTCGCTGCCTCGGAATCGTACCGGCAAGGTGTTGCCGTAGTAAGTGCTCGCGAGCTCAGGTGGCGGCTCCGGGATCGACGCGTTCGCTTGGATGAGCGCCGTGATCGCGTCGAGCACGCTCTGGTCGAACAGCGGATCCCCGCTCGGGCTTTGGATCTCTACCGCTTCGACATGACCGTCTGAGGCGATGCGCACCGAGGCGATCGCCACCAGCTTGTCGACGTTCTGCACCACGTTGGGCACGCTCCAGCCCTTCTGAAAGAAGACCTTGAGCTTGCCGAGGTAGATGTCGCCGAGCTTGGCCTTGGTGGCGGTGCCCTCGGCGATGCCGTTCGGGTCTCCCTCCTCTTCGGTCTTGATATCTTCGGCGAAGTCTTTGGTGCGGTCTACGAGGTTATCGAGCAACGAGTCTTGCGACTCCTTGGGGCGCTCCTTCTTTTCCTCGGGCGGCTTGGTCTGCTCGGGCTGCTTGAAGGCGTCGGGCGATACCACCACGCCTTCGGGCTTGCGCTTGGCGATGGGCGGGACCTTGCGCTGCGGGAGCTTCGTGGGATCGAAGGGCTTGCCCAGCTTGACGAACTCGGCCGCCATCACGTCGATGGGCGGCTTCGGGCGCTCGCGCTCTTCGACTGGCACGGCCAGGCCGAGCAGCAGGATCAGCCACTGCGAGGCCAGGAGCACGACCGGGATGAGCACGTGCGCGCCCACGGCCACCAAGGCGCCGAGCACGATCACGGCCGGCTCGACGTGGCGTCTGCGCAACAGTGACGGCGGGCGCTCCTCCCTGGCGTACATGCTCACTCCGAGGCGAGCGGATCGGTCACCAAGCCGAGCTTGGAGATGCCCGCCTTCTTCACGATCGCTATCACCTTCACCACGAAGCCGTACGGCACCGTGGCGTCGGCCTGCACGTACAGCTCCTTCTCGCGCTGCATGCGCTCGTTGGCGAGCAAGGTGGCCTCGAGCTTGTCGTACGCGACCTCGTCGCGGCCGAGGTAGACCTTCTGGTCTCTCGACACCGTCAGGAGCAGCTTCTCGTCGTTCACCTCGACCTGAGGCGCCTGCGCGGCGGGTAGATCCACGTCGACGCCCGTGTTCATCATCGGCGCGCTGACCATGAAGATGATGAGCAGCACGAGCATGACGTCGACCAACGGCGTGACGTTGATCTCGCCGACTGGCTGCTTGCCGCCTCCGCCGCCGCTGAACGCCATGGCCGCTCTCAGTGCACCAAGAAGTGGCGGCGCACGATGTTGAGGTAGTCGCTCTGGAAGGCGTCCATCTCCGTCTGCAGCACGTGGATGCGGCGCAAGAAGTAGTTGTAGGCCATGACCGCGGGGATCGCGGCCACGAGGCCTATCGCCGTCGCGATCAGCGCCTCGGCGATGCCGGGCGCGACCACGTCGAGGCTCGCGCTCTTCTGCCCGCCGATCTCGATGAACGAGTTCATGATGCCCCAGACCGTGCCGAATAGACCCACGAAGGGCGCGGTCGAGCCGGTGGTGGCGAGGAACGGGACCATCGTTTCGAGCACGGTGACTTCGTTGATGGAGGCGCGGCGCAGGGCGCGCTCCACGTTGGTGAGCTCGGCCGCGCCCGCGCCGCGCGCGCCGGCCGTGCCGAGCACGCGCGCGAGCTCGACGTAACCAGCGTGGAAGACTTTGGCGAGCGGCGACGTGCTGACGGAGGCGAGCTGCGAATAGATGGCTTCGAGCCGCTCCGCGCTCCAGGCCTGACCGCGGCCCGACTCCCAGAAGATATCGAGGAAGCGATTGCTCTGGCTGGTCGCGCGGCCGAGCCGAAACAGCTTGGCGCCGATGATGAACCAGCACACGAGCGACATCATCAACAGCACCAAGAGCACCAGCTTCACGGTGGCCGAGGCCTCCATGATGAGGTGCCAGGGATCGAGGTGGCCCGCCCGTGTCGCCCCGGCGGCGGCCGCCGCCGGCGCTTGCAACGTGACCAAGTTGACGAACATCAGCCTATCCATGCGTTCTCCGCGCGACCTGGACGGTCCGAGCGCCGAGCCAATTGCGGCGCTCGGCTCCCTCGGCTCGCGTCGGGGTGTCCGCTCCGGCCCCGAGCCTCGCCCGTTGAACCACGTGAGGCCAAGGGTGTCAACGAAAGGGGAGGGGGCGCCCTCGCGCGGCGGCGCCCGGCGGGGGGCCCGGCTGCGCGCGCGACGCGGGGCCGTGTTCCCTCACGTTCGTGCGGGCTTGGCCGTGCTCCAGGCCGCGAGCCGGTCCGCCGGCCAGGTGTTGACGACCTGCTCGGGATCGAGCCAGGCGCGCTCGGCGTTGAGGGCCGCGAAGCGCACGCGCTCGAGCTCGCGCGCGTGGTGCGCGTCGCTCGTGAGCACGAACGCGACCTCGCGCCCGCGGCCGCGCCGCAAGGCTTCCACCGACAGATCGAGCCGAGGCAAGCCGCCATTGATCTCGAGCGCGGTGCCGGTCGCCTCGGCGGCCGCGAACACGGCGTCGAGATCCAGGTCGACCGGCGGCCGCGTGCCGATCATGCGCGCCGAGAGGTGGCCGATCATGCGCACGCATGGCTCCTGCATCGCGGTGACTACGCGCCGGGTTTGCGAC
>CAZYWR010001345.1:0-5062 GCA_964651185.1 uncultured Polyangiales bacterium | reverse complement strand
CCTCGCACGACGCGGCGGCGCGGGCCATCCTCGAGTCGAGCATCGAGCTCGCCAAGAAGCTCGGGCTCTCGACGGTGGCCGAAGGCGTGGAGGCGCAGGACGACTACCGCCTGCTGCAGCGGCTCGGCTGCGACTTGGTGCAGGGCTATCTGTTTGCGCCGGCCATGCCGGCGGATGCGCTCCTGCCTTGGCTGCAGTCGCGCCAGCAAACCGCGCTGCGCGCCTGAGGCGCTGCGCTTGCGCGTTCAGCGCGCCTCCGTGAACGCGTTCAGCGCGCCTCCGTGAGAGAGCGGCCGCGAATGTCGAACGTGCGCCGCTTCGCTCAGCGCGCCTCGGTCTCGAGCGTTTTCACGGCGCGCGCGACCTCGTCGAGCAGGTGTTCCGCCTCGCGCTGGAGCGCGCCGAGCCTTTGCCAATCCGGGGGCTCTTTTGCGCGTCGCTCGAGCTCGGCGCACAAGTCTGCGAGCGCATGGGCGCCGCACGCTTTGGCGGAGGACTTCAGCTTGTGGCCGGCGAACCCGATCTCTTCTTGCGAGCGGCGTTCCCAGGCACCGCGCATCTCGGCCAGGGTGACCTCGGCCGAGGCGACGAACTTGCGCAGAAACGCCAGCTGGCGCGCGGGATCGCGAAAGACGGTGCTGAGCGCGGTCGGGTCGAAGCGGTCGCGGCTCAGGTCGCGCGCGGGGCGGTTATCGCTTCGTGCGCTGGCGCTGGCGTTCGCCTTCGCGTCGCTCGCGACCGGAGGGCGTTCGACCGGGCGCGGCGCGTGTTCGGGTCGAGCGGCGCTCCCCGCCGGGGGCGGGGGCTCCTCGCGGGCGCCTGCGCGGGCCCAAGCGCGCACCGTCTGCACGAGCTCGGGCGGGTTGATCGGCTTCGAGATGTGGGCGTTCATGCCGGAGGCGAGGCACTTCCTGCGCTCCGCCTCGAACGCGTGCGCGGTCATGGCGATGATCGGCGTGTCGCGCGTGCGCGTGTCGGTGCGGAGCACGCGCGTGGTGGCGTGCCCATCCAGGCCCGGAAGCTGTACGTCCATCAGGATCAGGTCGAACGGCGGCTCGGCGCTCGTGGCGAGCCGGATCGCCTCGCGGCCGGCGCGGGCCCACGGCACCGCCGCGCCGGCCGCCTCGAGCAGGTCGCGCGCGAGCACCTGATTGATCTCGTTGTCCTCGACCACCAAGAGCCGTAGGCCCGCCAGCGGTTTGCTGCGCGGAGCAGGCGCGGTCTCTGTGCGCGCTGGCTCCAGGTTCTCGCCGCGCGCGACCTCCATGATCGTGTCGAGCAGGCTCGAGCGGCTGATCGGCTTGCGCAAAAACGCGCGCACCGCGCCGACCTCGCGACCGCGGCAGATCTCGTCGCGCGAATGCGCCGAAATCAAGATCTGAGCGGGCGGGCGGGACACGACCGTGCCCTGGGCGAGCGCGCGCGCGAGCTCCAGACCGTCCATCTCCGGCATGCGGGCGTCGACCAGCATCAGCTGGTAGGGCGCACCCTGCTGTTCGGACCGCTGCAGCGCGTCGATCGCCGCTTTGGCCGAGGGCACCGCGGCCGCCACGAAGCCCATCGCCAGCAAATTGCGCGTCAGCACGTCGCGCGCGACCTGGCTGTCGTCGACGACCAGCACGCGCATGTCGCGGACGTCGAGCGCGAGGCCGGGCGCGCCCGCGGCCCCCTGGCGTACGCCGAGCTCGACTTCGAAGCGGAACTCGCTGCCCGCGCCGGGCGCGCTCTCGACCTCGATTTCGCCGCCCATCATGTGCACGAGCTCCTGCGAGATGGCGAGGCCGAGGCCGGTGCCGCTATAGCGGCGCGTGGTCGAGTTGTCGACTTGCGAAAAGGGCTCGAAGAGCCGCTTGCGCTGCTCCTCGCTCATGCCGATGCCGGTGTCGCGCACGGCGAAGCGCAGGCGCGCGTGGTCTTCGTCGCGGCGGACCAGCTCGACCGACACCACGATCTCGCCCGCGTCCGTGAATTTCACCGCGTTGCCGGCCAAGTTCATGAGCACCTGTCCGAGCCGCATGCGGTCGCCGACCAGCTCGCTCGGCACGCGTGGATCCACCGCGAACACCACCTCCAGCCCGCGCTCGGCGGCGCGCACCGAGATCACGTTGGCGACGGCCTCGAGCAGGCGATCGAGCTCGAACGGCTCCACCTCGAGGGTGAGCTTCCCGGCCTCGATCTTCGACACGTCGAGCACGTCGTTGATGATGGCGAGCAGCGCCACGCCGGCCGCGTGGATCTGCGTGAGGTATTCGCGGTGCTTGGGCGGCGGATCGGCCTCGAGCGCCAGGTGCGAGAGCCCGATGATGGCGTTCATGGGCGTGCGGATCTCGTGCGACATGTTGGCCAGGAAGGCGCTCTTGGCGCGGCTGCCCGCCTCCGCGGCCTCGCGCGCGTGCACGAGCTCCTCGCGCGCCTGAAGCTCTTCCGTGACGTCCCGCACCACGCCGTCCCCCGCGACCCCTGCGCCGCCGCCGTCGCGCAAAAGTCGCAGCGCCCCCTGCACCGTGCGCACCGAGCCGTCGCGGCGCCGCAAGGGCGCCTCGATCGCGGCCGAGCCTTCGCGCAGCAGGTCGGTCAGCACCTCTTGGAAGCGCGCGGGCGAGACCCAGAGCTGCTTCGGCACGCTCCTGCCCAAGAGCTCTTCCGGGTCGTCGTAGCCGAGCAGCCGCGCGCCTGCGGGATTGACGAGCAAGATCTGGCCCTGCAGGTCGAAGCGCAGGTGCGCCATCTCCATGTTCGTGACGACGGTGCGGAACAGCTCTTCGCTCTGCGCGAGCGCCTCCTGCATGTGCGTGCGCGGCGTGTCGTCGAGCAAGACCCCGCTGAACACGATGGTGCCGTCAGGCTGGCGCTCCGGCGTCGAGTGGCCGACCACGTGCAGCACCTGACCGGCGCGGGATCGCATGCGGCCGCGCCAGCGCCAGGGCTCGCCGGACTCGCGCGAGCGGTCGAGCAGCCGCCAGCCGCGCCGCGCGTCTTCCGGGTCCGTCATCGCGGTGAGGCGTTCATCGAGCTGGCTCAAATCGAGCGGATCGATGCCGAGCGCGACGCGCGGCCACTCGTTCACGAACGTGTATTCGCGGCGGCCATCGGGGCGGATTACCCATTGGTAGATCATGCCCGGGATCGCATCCATGAGCGCGCGCATCAGCGTGGCGCTCTGCTGGTTGGAGCGCTCTTCGGCCAGGCGCTGCGAGGCGTCGTGGCTGACCGTCACGAACTCGCGCGCGGCGCTCGTCTCGGCGTCCCGGACGGGATAAGCGCTCACGTCGAGCCAAACGTAATGTCCCGCGCGGTGGCGAAAACGTGCGGCCCAGTGCGCCTCGCGCTGGTGGTCTTCGAGCAGCGCGGTGATCGCGCCTTGCAAGCGAGTGCGGTCTTCGGGATGCGCCAGCTCGAGCGCGAGTTTTCCCACGAGCTCGCTCGGCTCGTAGCCGAGCAAGCTGCGGCTCCCCTGCGACGCATAGCGAAAACCGCTGTCGCTGCCGTGTCGCGCGATCAGCTCGGGCGCCTGCTCGGCGAGAACGCGATAAGCCGTCTCCACGGGTACGAGTGTGCCCTACCGACCGCAGCCCGGGAAGCTTCCTGCGCGTGCCGGGGCATCGCCGCGGCCGCCGGTTCCCCGCTGCAGCGTGTGACGAGGCCGGCTCAGCGCGCGGGTTCAGCGCGCGCGGGGCCCGGCGTGGCGCGGGCGATTGTGGCCAGCGTCGTGCGTGGTGGGCGCATGCGTGCGGGGGCGCGGCGCGTGCTCCTGGGCTCGGGCGCGGGCGGCCTGGGGCGGCCGCGGCGCCGCGTGGTGGCGCTTCGGCGCTAAGTCGGTGCGCGCCGGAACGCCGAGCGGCGAGGGGAAGGGGTGGCCGGTCACCGCCTCGAGGTTCATGCGAATGAGCCGCTCGATGTCCGTGAGGTAGGGGCGCTCCTCGGCCTCGCAGAACGAGAGCGCCTGCCCGGCCGCACCTGCGCGTCCGGTGCGTCCGATGCGGTGTACGTAGGCTTCGGGCACGTTGGGTAAGTCGTAATTGATCACAAAGCCGAGCTGATCGATGTCGATGCCGCGGGCGGCGATGTCGGTCGCGACCAGCACGCGCAGCTGGCCGCGCTTGAAGCCATCGAGCGCGCGCTCGCGCGCGTTCTGCGATTTGTTGCCGTGGATGGCGGCGGCGCGCACGCCGCGCTTCTCGAGAAACTCGGCCACGCGGTTCGCCGAGTGCTTGGTGCGCGTGAACACCAGCGCGCGGTCGATGCGCGTGTCTTCGAGCAGCCAGGCGAGAAGCGCGCGCTTGTCGCCCTTCTCCACGAAGTACACGGCCTGATCGACTTTGTCTGCCGTGGACGAGACCTTGGCCACCGCGACCTCGACGGGCTGATCGAGCAGCTTGGCCGCGAGCTGGCGGATGTCTTCGGGCATGGTGGCCGAAAATAACAGCGTCTGGCGCTCGCGCGGTACCTGCGCGGCGATCTTGCGTACGTCGTGGATGAAGCCCATGTCGAGCATGCGATCGGCCTCGTCGAGCACGAACACCTCGACGCGGGCGAGCGAAACGGCCTGTTGCCCGAGCAGGTCGAGCAACCGGCCCGGCGTGGCGACGAGCACGTCGACCCCGCGCGCGAGCTGCTCGATCTGGCGGTTCTGGTTCACGCCGCCGAACACGACCGTGCTCGTGATGCTGGTGTGGCGGCCGTAGGCCTCGAAGCTGTCGGCGATCTGCGAAGCGAGCTCGCGCGTGGGCGAGAGTACGAGCACGCGCGCACAGCGGGGCGCGCGCGGGCGCCGCGTCTGCGCGAGGCGTTCGAGGATCGGCAGCGCGAAGGCGGCGGTCTTGCCGGTGCCGGTCTGCGCGCAGCCGAGCAGATCGCGGCCTTCCAGCACGTGCGGGATCGCTTGCACCTGAATCGGCGTGGGCGTCTGGTAGCCCTCTTCGCCGACCGCCCGCAACAGCGCCGGGCTCAACCCGAAATCGGAGAACTGCATGACGGCTCCTTGCGGCTCCTTCAAGCGCGGCGGGCGCGCGGGGGGGCGCCCGGGGGGGGGGGCAGCAGGGGCCCCCGCCGCCCCCCCGGG
>CAZYWR010001344.1:0-6903 GCA_964651185.1 uncultured Polyangiales bacterium | reverse complement strand
CGCTCGCGCGCGTGAGCGCGCGCTTCGACATTCGCTCGACGGGCCGGATGGCCGCGCTTCTGCTCGGCATCTGCGTGCTCGCAGCCTGCGGCCCTTCGAAAGAAGAAATGCAGGCGAAGCAAGCCGAGATCGCGCAGCTGCAGGCGAAGCTGGCCGAGTCGGAGCAACGCGCCACCTCGCTCGAGGCGCGCCTGAAAGAGATGAGCGACAACAACGCGGCGTTGGCCGAGCAGCTGAACCTCGCGGGCGCTGAAAAAGGCACGCTCGAGCGCGCGCTCGAAGAGTTGCGTGCGCGCGAACGCCAGGCCCAAGCGCGGCTTCAGGTGTTCACCGAGATGCTCAACAAGTTCAAAGCCATGATCGACTCCGGCAAACTGCGCGTGCGAGTCGTGCGCGGGCGCATGGTGGTCGAGCTCGCCGAAAACATCTTGTTCGACTCCGGACGTGCAGACTTAAAAAAGGAGGGCCAAGACGCGCTCACGCAGGTCGCGAGCGTGCTCTCCTCGATCGCCAATCGCGACTTTCAGATCGCCGGTCACACCGACAACATCCCGATCAAGAGCGCCAAGTTCCCATCCAACTGGGAGCTCTCGACGGCGCGGGCCGTGGTGGTCACGAAGTACCTGGCCGAACAGGGCGTCGACCCTGCACGCCTGTCGGCTGCTGGCTATGCCGACACCCAGCCCGTGGCATCGAACAACGACCCGGAAGGACGCAAACAGAACCGCCGCATCGAGATCGTGCTCATGCCCAATTTGGATGAGCTGCCCGACCTCTCATCCCTGGCTGGAAAATAAACAGTTTCAGCGGATTACGCGCGAAGCCCGAAGCCGTCTTGGAGCCCACTTCAGCGTCAACATACGGTTGACCGAGCCGGGGCAGCCTGGTACGTTTCGCGACAGGGCCGTGGTGTTTTCGCAACGACGCGCCTGTTTTTCGGCCGAGCTGGCCTCGGCTTACAGTCTGTTCGGTCGAGCAGCCGCTCGGCCAACGGGTGGTTCGGCCGAGGATACGCGGCCAGTGATCTCGAAGACTGGGCGACGCCTGGTCAGACGTTCTGGAAGGCCGGGCACCGCTCGGTCAAGCGGTCTGGATGACAAACGGGGCCGAGCGTAGCTCGGCCTTTGGTGTTCGTGGTCCCGACGGCGTGTCCCGCCGTCGGGGTTCTTCTGTTTCGGCGCCCTCGGGCGCACAGGAGATGCACCTCGGTTTTTGCCGCAGGTGCGTTCGCAAAAAAGGGAGCTCAGATGCAGGCTCGTACCCACGACTTCAAGATCGGCGACAAGGCGGTGTATCCGGCCCAAGGCGTAGCCGAGGTTGTCTCCATCGAAGAGAAGGACATCGCCGGCAATCGCCAGAAGTTTTACGTGCTGCGCATTCTCGATACGGACCGCAAGATCATGGTCCCCGTGAACAACGCCGGAAACGTCGGCCTGAGGCCTCCGATCTCGGAGCAAGAGATTCGCGAAATCTTCGAGATTCTGCGGGAACGAACCATCGCCTTCGATAACCAGACCTGGAACCGGCGGTATCGCGGTTTCATGGACAAGATCAAGACCGGATCGGTGTTCGACGTCGCCGAGGTCATGCGCGACCTCTATCGGCTCAAAGCGGAGAAGAGCCTTTCGTTCGGCGAGCGCCGCATGCTCGAGACCGCACGCAGCCTGATCGTGAAAGAGATCGCCGTCGCGCGCCGCAAGACGGAGGCCAAGATCCAGGCCGAGATCGAAAAGATCTTCGAGACCAACTGACCGAGGTGGACGGCGACTGCGGAACAGGGGCCAGGCAGGCCGCAGCGGGCGCTTGTACGCGCGAACGGATGGTTGCCGAAACGGGTGCCTCATCAGTTGTTCGCTCGCCCGTCCAAGCGCGCACATCGATATCTCGCTCGCGTGTACAAACGCGCGCTAAGGCGCCGAATCGGCTCACGGCTCGGCCGCCTTCGGCGCTAAGCTCGCGCGGTGTTGACCGAGCTTACGCTGCAGCTGACCGCATTTCCCGAGCGAGCCTGGCCGCGCTTTGTGGCGCTGTCTGGGCCGGGCACGGCGATCGGCCCTGCGCTCGGCAGGGCGCGGCTGGAGCTGCCGAGTCCGCTGCGTCATGCGGTTTCGGCGGCGTCTGCCTCGGTCGTGGCGACGGGTCTCGGAGCCATGCTTCGCCCTGGGGCGAGCGTGGCCGGCGTCGTGCTCGCAGCGCTCGCGGCGCTGGTGGGTTACGTCGGTGGTACAGCGTGCGCGGTCGAGCTGAGCTCCCGCTGGATCGTGGCGCCCGACGCCACGCCGCACGCTATTTCGAGGTTTGCCTCGGGCGCCGTGTTGCCCGTGGCGTTGAGCGGGATCCCGAACGTGCTCCCGCTGGTCCCCCTTTCTCTCGTCCTCGCGCTCGCGGGGGCCGCAGCGAGCGCCCACTCCGGTTGGGTCGGCGCGAGCGCGATGCTGGCCCTCGAAGGACAGCCCCGAAAAAGGGCCGCAGCAGTACCGGCAGGCGTGGCGGTAGGCCTGGTGCTGTTGGCGACGCTTGGACGTGTGGTCTTGCCGGCATGACGCGCAGTTTATGGCGGGCCGGCGAGTCCCCTAAGCTCCCACTCTCTTCAGATCGCGTGCGATCTGACAGCCGCGTTGCCGCCGAGCTCCGCAGATCCGCCGTGCCGGGAGAGTCCGCTCTCTCGGCCACGAGGCTGCCGCCCACGGACTCGAAGGCCGCTTTGTCGTCAGCCCATGCACAACACGTTGGTCATCAATGTCGATATCGGTGAAACACGGGTCGCACTAGTCGAAGAAGGAGTCCTCGGCGAGCTCTACGTAGAGCGCGAGCAGGACCGCAGCCCGGTCGGCAACATTTATCTCGGCAAGGTCACGCGCGTCTTGCCCGGCATGCAGGCGGCGTTCGTCGATATCGGCCTCGATCGCGCGGCGTTCCTGCACGTCGAGGACGTGGTGCCCGAGGAAGACCTCGAGCAGCTGCTCGCGCACGAGCACGCGCACGAGCACGGCGAAGAGGAAGCCGAAGAGGAGTCGTCGTCGCGCGGCAAACGCATCTCGCGCAAGACGCCGATCCGCGACGTGCTGCGCGAAGGACAAGAGATCGTGGTGCAGGTCTCGAAGGGCCCGATCAGCACCAAGGGCGCGCGCGTGACCAGCCACGTCGCCCTGCCCGGCCGCTACGTCGTCTACATGCCGACCGTCGATCACATCGGCATTTCGAAGCGCATCGGCAGCGAGAAAGAGCGCAAGCGCCTGCGCGAAGCGATCGAAGCGTTCAAGCCGCCGCAAGGAGGGCTCATCGTGCGCACGGTCGCGCAGGGCCTGACCAAGCGCGAGCTCAAGGCCGACGTCGGTTACCTGGTCAAGCAGTGGGAGCGCGCGATGAAGAAGCGCCAACAGGTCAAGCGCGCGCCCGCCTGCTTGTACGCCGACCTCGACATCGTCTTGCGCGCCGCGCGCGACCTCTTCAGCGAGCAGGTCGAGCGCATCATCATCGATGACCCGCGGGAGCATGAGCGGCTCGTCGAGTTCGTGTCGGTGTTCATGCCCGAACGCGTGCGCGACGTGCAGCTCTACCAAGGCGATTCACCCGTGTTTGACGAGTACGGTATCGAGGACGAGATCGCGCGCGCCCTTTCGCGCAAGGTGCCGCTGCCTTCGGGCGGATACTTGATCATCGACCAGGCCGAGGCGCTCACGGCGATCGACGTCAACACGGGGCGCTTTACCGGACGCGGCAAGGACCTCGAGGAGACGATCCTGCAGACGAACCTGGAGGCCGTGAAGGAGATCGGCTACCAGCTGCGCTTTCGCAACATCGGCGGCCTCATCGTGCTCGACTTCATCGACATGGAGCGCGCGTCGCACCGCGAGAAGGTCTATCGGGCGCTGATCGAGGTGCTCAAGCAGGACAAGGCGAAGACCACGGCCGTGCGGCTGTCCGAGCTCGGACTCGTCGAAATGACCCGCAAGCGCACGCGCGAATCGCTCGGGCGCACCTTACACGAACCCTGTTTCTACTGTGATGGGACCGGCTCTTTGGCGAGCAAGACCACGATCTGCCACGAGATTCTCCGGCAGCTCCGGCGCGAGAAGGATCAGCTCCCGGGCTACAAGATCGTGATCAACGCCCATCCGGCCATCTGCGACATGCTGCAGCGCGAGAAGCGCGCCCACATCGAGGACGCGCAGGTGCGCTTTACACGGCAAATCGTGCTGTCACCGAAGCGGGAATACCACCTCGAGCAGTTCGATCTTTCGAGCGCCTGATCGTGGTAGAGTGCCGGGCAATGCCCGACGGTGACCTGCGGCGCCGCGAAGAGCGCGTAACCATCAACAAGGAATTCGAGTCGTTCGACGCGTTCGTCCACGAGTACGTCACGAACATCTCGCGTTCGGGTGCCTTCGTCCGTTCGCAGCATCCGCTGCCCGTGGGGACCGAGGTCAACCTCAAGTTCACGGTGATCACGGACGAGGTCGAGCACATCGAGGGCATCGGCAAAGTCGTGCGCGTGGAGACTGATCCGCCGGGCATGGGCGTCGTGTTCACGTCCCTGAGCGAGTACTCGCAGGGCCTCCTCACGCGTCTTTTGACCGCGCCCGGCAACCCGGTTACGTAGCCACGCGGCGGCTTCACGCGGCCAGGATTTGCATCAGTCCGCGCGGATGTAGCCGAGCTTGAGCAGCTTGAGCAGCACTTCGCTCGTGTCGAGATCGCTCGCGAGGCTCTTGTTCAGGATGGTCTCGACCGTGCCGTAGTTGATGACGAGCTGCAGCACGTCGAGATCTTCGGGCGAGAGATCGCGCAACGCTGGGATGACCGGCTTGGCGAGCGCGAGCATCGCATGATGGGGCGGCAAATCCGCGGCGATGCGCCGCAACTCATCGATCTGCCGGAACGCTTCCATCAGGATGCCTTCCGTCGACATCTCGAGCTTGCTCGGGAAGCTGCGCTCGCTCGCGGGCTCCATGTCGAAGGTGCCGTGTTCCCAGGTCAAGATGCGGATCAGGCTCTTGAGCGGCGGCACGTCTTCTTGATCGTTCACCGAGCTGAAGACGATCGCGCCCTTCTCGAGGAAGAGCTTGCCCTCGGCGTCGTCCGTGCGGACCACGAGCACGCCGCTCTTTTTGCTCGTCGAGAACAGCTGCATCAGGTCGGGCAGCGGCACCTCGTCGATCGAGCCGCTCATGGTGCGGGCCTGCGTGGAGCGGTTGCGCGAGGCTTGCTGCTCCATCTTCTGCAGGCTCGATCCCGCCGACGCAGGATCGGCCGCGACCAGCTTGATGATGCTAGTGCCGATCAGAATGCGATCCCCTTCGCTCAGCTTGGCGCGCTTGATCTTCTCGCCGTTGACGAAGGTGCCGTTCGTCGAGCCCAGATCTTGGATCACGATCTGATCGTCGGAGACGATGATCTTGGCGTGGCGGCGCGACACCATGTCCTCGACCAAGACCATGTCGAGCTCGCTGGAGCGACCGATCACGATCTCGCGGTTCGCGGGCAGCGGGTATTCCCCGCCCTGGTACTTGCCTGAGATGAACCTCAGGGCGTACCCATGCTGCGGGGTGGGTACCGGCGTGGGCGCTCTTCTAGGGGCTTGTGGCTCCATCCAACCTGGGCGCGACGAACCGCGCAGCAAAGCTTAGCGTAGGGGTTGCGGCGTGGCTTGGTCAAGGTAGAGGTAATCTCTCGAACGCGCACGCGAGCAGCGCGCACGATGGTATAAACCGGCCTGCCAGATGGGGGGAAGGCGCGGAGCGACGTGGGTTCTGCTGCTTGCCTGCGCGCTCCTCCCCTGCTTGGGCGCACATCGCGCGCGCGCTCAGGGCGATCACCGGCTGCGCTGGCGAACGATCGAAACCGAGCGCTTCCGCATCCACTACCACGAGCCGCTCGGCCTCTGGGCGCGCACGCTCGCCTCCGAGGCCGACGCGATCAGCGGGCGGCTCCAGCGCGCGCTCGGCCTGCGAATGCGGCAACACGTGGAGCTCGTGCTGGCCGATGATGATGACAGCGCAAACGGCTTCGCCAGCGCGATCCCGTACAACGCGATCCACCTGCGCGCGACCTCGCCCGACGACATGTCGCCGCTCGCAGACTACGACGACTGGCCGACCACCCTGCTCACCCACGAGCACACGCACACCTTGCACCTCGAGCAGGCCGGCGGAATCCCGCTGCTTTTGCAGTACATCTTCGGTCGCTTCTACTCTCCCCAGGGCTTCTTGCCGGGATGGATCATCGAGGGCCTGGCCGTCGTGGAGGAGTCGGCGCACACGACCGGCGGGCGCGTGCGCGGGACGATGTTCGACATGTACCTGCGCATGGACGCGCTCGAAGGGCGCGTGCTCGGGATCGATTGGATCGGCTTCGATGGCGAGCCCTGGCCGCACGGCAACGTGCGCTACGTGTACGGGCAGGCGCTGATGGACTTCGTGCGCCAGCGCCACGGACAGCGCGCGCTCGGCCGCTTCGTCGAGGAGTACGGGAAGAAGTTGGTGCCCTACGGCATCAACCGCGCCCTCGAGCGCGCGACCGGCGAGACCTTCCTCACCTTGCACGAGGCCTGGATCGCGGATCTGCAGGCGCGCGCACGACGCGTGCTCGCGCGCGTGGAGGAGACTGGCCGCGTCGAAGGCGAACGCCTTACCTTTCACGCCGAACTCACTCGCTCGCCGCGCTTCGTGTCCGAGCATGAAATTCTGTATGCCGTGTCGGATGCGCGCCACGTCCCCGACGTGCGCCTGCTCGATCTGCGCGATCGCGAGGCGCGTCGCCTCGTGCGCACCGCGAGCGTCGCACAAGTCGCGCCCATACGCGGGCAGGGCCGGCTCGTGTACAGCGCCGTCAACTATCATCGCGGCGTCTACGCGTTCAACGAGCTCTCGGCCATCGACATGGACGGCCATCGGCGCAAGC
>CAZYWR010001343.1:0-10727 GCA_964651185.1 uncultured Polyangiales bacterium | reverse complement strand
AAGCGCAAGGCGCGCTGGGGCGCCGGCTCGGCGAGCGCGAGATCCTCCGGCAACGCCGCACTCGAGCCGGCCGCGGCGACCAAGCATTGCGCCATCTCGCGCATGCTGCGATAGCGCAGGCCCAGGTCGCGCTTGAGCGCGCGGTCGACGGCGCTGGCGAGCGGTGCCGCGAGCGTGGGACATGCGCTGAGCAGCGGCCGCACGCGGCCGAGCAACACGTGCGCCGCCAGCGCTTCGCGGTCGAGCGATGGATACGGGCCCACGCCCGCGAGACACTCGTAAAGCACCACGCCGAGCGACCAGACGTCTGCGGCAGCACCGATGGCCTCGCCTGCGACGTGCTCGGGCGCCATGTACCACGGGGTCCCGATCACCACGCCGGTGTCGGTGAGGCGCGCGTCGGAGGGGCCGCGCGCCAAGCCGAAATCGAGCAGCTTGGGGACGACTCCGGTGCGCGTGCGGCTCAGCAAGATGTTGCCCGGCTTGACGTCGCGATGGATCACGCCCGCCTCATGCAGAACGGAGAGCGCGTCCATGATGGGGAGAAGCCACGCGAGCGCCTGCTCGCAGGGCAAGCGGCCGCGCTCCTGGAGCTCGGCTTCCAGCGTGCGGCCCTCGAGCCGCTCCATCACCAGGTACAGCTCGTCTCCATCGCTGCCCATGTCGAGGATGTCGACGATGTTCGGATGGCGTACGGAGGCGGCGCTGCGCGCCTCGATGAAGAGCCGTTCGCGCGTGCGCGCGTCGCCGGCCAAGGCGTGGCGGATGACCTTGATGGCGACCCGTCGGGCGGTGTGCACGTGGACCGCGCCGTAGACGATGCCCATGCCGCCGCGCCCGAGCTCGGCCTCGATCCGGTAGCGTCCGCCCACCGTCTGGCCGGCGCTGAGGACTCGAGGGCCGCTGCTCATCGTGGCGGGTATAACACACCACCCCCGCGACCGTTGAGGGGCGGCGCCGTTCCGGGCTAGTACTCGGCCATGACGGCGACGCGCCGAATTGCGAGTGCGGGAGCGGACCAGGCAGCGACGAGCGCAAGCACGCACGCAGCACCAGGAGACGACGGTAGGGGTGATTCCACCGGGCAGGTGGGCGCGCATACAGGCGGCACAGATCCGCAGACGCGCAGCGCCGAGACCACGGACTTGGCGCGTCCCGCCGAGAAGACCAGCGCCGCGAAGGCAGCTGTGGCCCGCTTCACGGTCGTGCTGTCGCCCGATCTCGCGAGCGTGGGTCGCGCTGCGGCGTTTTCGGGAGAGTCGCTGCTGTTCGGACGCGACGTCGCCGGGCCGGGGCTTTCGCTCGCGGATCCGAGCATGTCGCGCCTGCACGCGCGCTGCATCTGGGACGGCCGTATGGGCAGCCCGCGCGTGAGCGACGCAGGCAGCCGCAACGGCGTGTTCGTGAACGGTCAGCGCGTCGAGGGCGCCTTACTCGGCCACGGCGACGTGATCCGCATCGGAGAGACCTTGCTCGTCTACCGCGACGAAGATGCCTACGAGCGCGCGTGCGAGCGCGCGTCGGCCGTCGCGTGCAGCGACCTTACCGTCTTGCTGCAGGGCGAAACCGGGACCGGCAAGGAGGTCTTCGCGCGGCGCATCCACGAGGCGAGCGGGCGGCGCGGGAAGTTCGTCCCCGTCAACTGCGCGGCCATCCCGCGCGAGCTGGTCGCGGCGGAGCTGTTCGGCCACACCGAGCGGGCGTTTTCGGGCGCGCGCAGCGCGCGCAAGGGCTTGGTGCTGGCGGCGGCGCACGGCACGCTGCTGCTCGACGAGATCGGCGACTGTCCGTCCGAGGTGCAGACCGCGCTCCTGCGCATGCTCCAAGAAAAGGCGGTGCGGCCAGTCGGCGGCGACGACGAGCTCGCGGTCGACGTGCGGGTCGTCGCGGCCACGCACTGCGATCTCGGCCAGCTGGTGGCGCGAGGCAGTTTCCGCGCCGACCTGTATGCCCGGCTTTCGCAGTTCACCATCGCGCTACCGCCGCTCCGCGAACGCCGACACGAGCTCTTGGAGCTCGCACACGTCTTCGCGCGAGAGGTGGGTGCTACCTTGCAGGTGAGCGTGGACGCCGCCGAAGCTCTGCTGGCTTGGAGCTGGCCGTTCAACCTGCGCGAGCTGCAGTCGTTGGTGCGCGCTCTCGTCGTCGTGCGCGGACAGGCTGCGCTGCTCGATCTCGCCTACCTCGCCGAACATCACGCGCAGATCGCGGCCGTGGTCGGGGATCGCACGCCTGCCGAGGCCCCCGGCCAGTCGGCACCGCTACGCCCGCAGCACGAGCGCCAGCGTTTGCGCGAGCTACTCGATCAGCACGGCGGGAACGTGTCGAAAGTGGCCGAAGCACTCGGCAAGCCGCGCGCGCAGATCTATCGCTGGATGGAGGCGCTCGGCCTTTCGCCTGGGCAGTTCCGAAAGCCTTAGCGCCGCGCGCGGGCGCTGGCGCGTCAGAGTAAGACCAAGTTGCGACACGCGGAGCCGCAGCCGTCGCCGTCAGCGCGGTTGCCGTCGTCGCAGTCCTCCCCCTCTTGCACGATGCCGTCGCCGCAGCTCGCGCCCAGCACGCAGCCGGGCGCGCACTGCTCATACCCGCCGTCGTTCACGCCGTCGTCGCACTCTTCGCCCGCGGTCACGATGCCATCGCCGCAAATCGCCACGCACTCGCTGCGCGTCGTGTTGAAGTTGCGCAACGTCAGCTTGAACGACGAGCCCGACACCTTGCGCTCCGCGTGGAAGACGTGGATCTCGTGCACCGCGCCAGCGCGGAGCCCGAAGCGGGTCGCGGCCTGCGCGTCGAGCGTGACCGAACCGGATTCCGGAACGTGCGGCCCACCGAGGTCGACCGCGAGCTTTCCGTTGACGAACACCCACAGGTCGTCATCGCCAAGGAAGTCGAGCGTGGCGGCGGTCGCCGCGTCGTAGCGGAACCAATAGACGACTTCCGTCGTGAAGTGGAAGTTGTGCAGATGTGCGCCGGGGACGACGGTGTCTTCCGCCGGCCAGCCGTTGTAGCCATACTGCTCGGGGATCGTGGCGGCCCAGCGCGTGTCATTCAGCGCCAGGGGGCTGTCGTCGATCGGGAAAAATAGCGGGTTCCCGTCGTAGGCCGCTTGCTGTGGACCGGGCGGGCCCAGCCACTGCTCGCCGTTTGGTCCGTAGCGATTGACGAAGCCGCCCTTCCCATCTTGGTAGAGCACGAGCTCGCCGGGGATGGTCGCGTCGTCTTGATTCGACGTGTACCACTCGGCGTACGAGCTCGCCGACTCGATACAGACCGCGCTCCCGTCTTTCAGTACGGGCTTGCCTTGTTCGTTGAGCGTGTCCTGCACCACGCCGAGCGTGAGCTGACCGCAGCCGATACCGAAGTCGGAGTGGCTCTCGTTGAAGTCGCGGAAGATCACGGCGACGCGCAGCACGCAGCTGCCGTTCACCATCGTGCAGCTGGTGTCCGTCGTGCAGCGGAATCCCGGCTCCAGCTTGCACTGCGCCGAACAGCCGTCGCCCTCGATTTGGTTGCCGTCATCGCACTCTTCGTTGAGCACCAGACCGTCTCCGCAAGCCGAGCTGCAAGGCTGGCCGGTCTGACACTTGGGTTCGCTTTGGCAGGTCGCGGAGCAACCGTCGAAGGGAAGGGCATTGCCGTCATCGCAGCTCTCGGCGCCTTCGCGCTTACCGTCTCCGCACGTGGTCGGCGTGCACTTGCTGGGCTCACCCTGACACCGGAAGCCGATTTCGAGCTTGCAGCTCGCGGAGCAGCCGTCGCCGTCGACTCGGTTTTCGTCGTCGCAGGGCTCGGTGGCCGCCAGCACGCCGTCTCCGCAGCGCGCGATGGCGCGGCATGCACCTCCCATGGGCGGACACGCATAGCCGGGCTCCACGGCGAGGCAGTTGGCGGTGCAGCCGTCGCCGCTCTTCTGATCGCCGTCGTCGCAAGCTTCGGCAGAGCTTACTCTCCCGTCACCGCAGCCCTGTGCGGGAGGCCTGGACGACGTGCTGCTCGGCGGGGTCGTGCAGCTCGCGAGGGCGCAGGCATCGCCTGCGTCGGCCTGGCTCGCAGGCGTGCCCGGGGAAGCGGACTCGGTGGTGGGCTGGTCCGAGCCGCACGCGGCGCTCAGCGAGAGGCCGAGCGTCAGGATCGCAAGGCGCCATACGTTCGCGGCACGCCGCCGCGGCAGACGAGCGGTAGACGCGCTCGGCGCGCGTGCGGCTCCACGCGCGGTGGTCAGGGGCCAAAGATGCGCGATCGCTGGCGAACACAGCGCACGAGAGCGCAGGAACGAGAGCTCGGGCAACATGCTCCCTACGGTGGGCGACCGCGTCGCTTTCGGGTCACGCCGCGCGTGATCCGCGAGGCGCGCAGCTCACGGGTAAGACGCGATACGACACGGTGACGCATCTGCGCGCGCACAAACGCGGGCGCCCCTCAACCCACGGACAGGGCGCGCGCCTCGTCGCTAGTAACCGGGCCCGCAGGCCGCGCAATTGATGGCTTCGATCTCGAGGAACTGTCCGTGCGAGGCGCCCGCCGCGCAGGCCGTGTCGTAGCCGTCGCCTCCGCGCTGCACCAGCGGGAGCGAGGTAGAGTGCTCGCACAGCGTGTCGTTGCCCGCGCCGCCGAGCAGGATGTCGCTCGCGTTGTCGGTGCCGTAGATGATGTCGTTGCCGTCGCCGCCGTCGGCTTCGGATCCGCCTGGCCCCATGTACAAGATGTCGTTGCCGGCTTCGCCGTAGATCCAGTTTCCATTGCCCGAGGGGCTGTCCGCGTTCGGCGCGGAGATCACGTCGTCGCCCGCGCCGCCGCTCACGTGAAAGTAATGACTGTTCTGAATGATGGGTTGCAGGATCAGTCCGCACCAGGAAGTGGCGACGCGCACCACGTTGATGGTGTCGTTCCCGGAGGTGCCATGCAGCACGTAATCCGTCGTGTGACTGGCGGGCGCGAGATCTTGGAACGTGCAGCCGAACAACGACAACGTAGCCGCGACCGTACGGCCGCCCCAGGTGCCCACGCCGGTGATGCCCGGCAGGTTCAAGTAGAGCTGCGTTTCCGCCCTCGCAGATGAGCCCGATGCAAAGCTGGCGAGTACGACCGTAAGGCAGAGCCACGAGCGTCTTTGCTTCATGTTGCGATTCTCCTTGTGAGCGCGCAGTCGTGCGCGGCGGCGCCAGCGCGTGCGCTGACGTCGGCGTCTGCACTCTAGGTGCGCCGTCGCCTGCTTCGTGCAGGCAAAGCGCGCCTTCACCCCGAATCTAGGTCTGCGCTAGGACGCGATGCTTTCAGTGTGCTTGATGTATTGCGTTCCGCACACGGTCGACGTACTTCGCTCGGTTCCTCGCGCGCTGCGCTGAAAGACGCCAGGACGTCGACCGCGATCATGGTTTCGCCAGCATTTGCGTCGCGAACAGCGTGTGCCGGAGCGCGGCGAGCGGCGCCGCATCGTCGAGCGTGAAGGTGCGGCCCGAGCCGCGCACACCGAGCGCATCCAACGTGGCTTCGAACGGCGGAAACGGGCGCGCCGAGAGCGCCCTCAGCTCCTGGGAGAACACGGGCGCGCCCGCGAGCGCGTCGAGCCGCGCGATCAACGCCGGCGCGCGCCAGGGCTCCTCCATCGAGCCTTGGGCGCGCAGGCGCGATAGCACGCCATCGAGGGTGGCCTGACCGCGCGATCGCTGGCGCAGCGCCACGTCGACATTCAGCCAGTAGGCGGCGCCGCCCCAGTACACCTTGCGGTAGCGCTGGGTCAGGTGCATGCGCGCGCTCTCTTCGAGCAAGCTCGCGCCGCCTTCGCGCGCGGCATCGCGCAGCGCCTCCGTGATGTGAAGGAGCGCCTCGCGTTCGCTGATGATGCCGGCACGCGCGCGCAAGAGCTCCTGGTAATAGGTGGCGAAGCCCTCGGAGAGCCAGGCCGCTTCGCGCTCGATGAAGGGCAGCAGAAGGTGGCTCAGCTCGTGCGGCAGCACCCAATCGCGCCCTAGCGCCTGCTCGTCCGCATCGGCGCTCACGAGTAGGAGTAGCGACGCGCCACCGCCGCGCGCCACCATGCCGAAGGGGACCGGCTCGGCCCCAGCACCGACGGGCACGATGAGCGCGGAGAGCCGGTCGGCAGGGAAGCGGCCTTCACTCTCGGTCACGGTTTTCACGCCGCGCGCGAGCCAGCGCAGCAGTGCGCCGTCGTCGAGGGCGAGCGCGCCTTCGAGCCGCGCGGCTTCGAGCTCGACGCCGTGGGCGCGCCCGGTGATCCGGCGGAACCGCCCGAAGGCCGCGTAGCTGTCGAAGCGGAAGGCGTCGGCGTCCAACAGGCGTCGGCCGTCGTGCGCGGGCCACGGCAAGAGCGCCGTCATGCCCGGCGGCAGCGCGAGCGCGAGCGTCGCCTGGCTCGCGCGCGTCCGCCGCTCCGGGCGCCATAGCCAGACGTTCGGGCTGGCCAGCAGATCTTGGCCCACACGCCGCACCGCGGCTTCGAACGACCCGTTCTCGCCCAAGCTTACGCCGTAGCTGATGCAACCGCCGCGCTCGCCTGGCGGCAGCTGAATGCGCCCGTGCGCGACCGGCAAGCGGCGCACCGGACCCGGGCCGAGCCAGCGCGCGTAGCGCAAGCGGCCGGCCGCCTCGTCTTTGCCTGCCCGCAGCTCACTGGGCACCGCGCCGTCGAAGCAGACGCGCGCGTCGAGCTGGGCCAGGCTCGCATCGAGCGCGATGACGTAGTGCCACGAACTTGCAGCTGTATCCCGACTGCGTTGGGTGCGCCGCGCGATCAGAGCGCAACCGGCGCCCGCGACCAGGATGACCATCGCCGCGAACGCCGGCCGGAACGCGCGTGCATGGCCAGGACCGGCTCCGTTCACCGGGGGCTCTCGCGCGCGGCGCGCATGGAGCGTGCGCCCCGGCCTACGGACACAGCGCCTCGAGCAGCGCGGCCACCGAGGTGAAGCGCGGCGCGCCCGTGTAATCCGGGTAGTGGCTCAGGGCATCGATCAGCACGGCGTCCATGCCGGCCGCGCGCGCGCCGTCCACGTCGACGCGAGGGATGTCGCCCGCGTAGAGCGCGTCGCGCGCGTGCACCTGCATGCGCGCCAACGCGCGGCGGAAGATCTCGGGATCGGGTTTGCGTACGCCTTCGACCGCCGAATCGAGCACGTACTCGAAGTAGCTGGCGAGCTCGACTTGCTCGAGCAACGAGGCGATCGTCCCTTCGGAGTTGGACACCACGCCAAAGCGCAGGCCGCACGCACGCCCGCGCTCCAGCGCGGGGCGTAGATCGTCGGGGACCTTGCGCCAGAGATTGAACTCGTCGTGCATGCGGCGCGCCTCGCGCGCGGCGGCCTCTGCAGCGGCGCCGTCGAGCCCCACCGTCTCGAAGAGCGTGCGCATGTAGACATGCCAGCCCTCTTCGTGGCTCATCCCGGTCGTCATTTCGGCTTCGTAGCGCTTCTTCGCCGCCGTCTCGGCGCGGCTGAGCGTCTGCGCGTCCAACGCCGCGCCGTGCGCGCCGGCGGCGACGAGCAGCGCCCCGTGATCGAGAAAGACGAGCGTATTGCCTGCATCGAACAGCACGACCTTCGGCTTGCGCAGCACCAGCGTATGTCCTCCTGAGCGGCCGGGCGCCGCCCGTCCACGGTACGCGCTGCACTGGCTATGCGCGAGCGCGATTTTCTCTTCCGGCCTGGGCTTTCCTGCGCGAGGCGTTACAGTGTCGTCATGTCTACGAGATATGTCGCTCCGTTCGCGCCGCGGGGGGCCGAGCCGATCGCGGGCGACACCGTTCGCAAGCTGCTCGGCATCGCCCTCTCCAAAGGCGGCACCTACGCCGACCTGTTCTTCGAATACGCCGCCTCCGGCTCTTACAGCTACGACGAGGGCATCCTCAAGTCTGCGGGACGCGCGGTCACGCTCGGGCTCGGGGTGCGCGTGATGAAGGGCGACGCCACCGGCTACGCGTACGTCGAAGATCTCTCGTTCGAAGCGATGGCGCGCGCGGCGCGCACGGCCGCCGACATCGCCTCCGGCAGCAACACCTGGACCCCGCCTCAGCTCGTGACGCCGAGCGTGGCGTCGCGCTACCCCGTGCGCGAGCTCAGCCTGGAGCTGCCCGGCGCCGACAAGCGCGCCCTGCTCGAGCGCGCCGACAAGCGTGCGCGCGCCAAGGACACCCGCATCGTGCGCGTGGACGCCTCGTTGAGCGAGGAGATCCGCGAGGTGCTGATCGCCAGTTCGGACGGCCGCATGGTGCACGACAGCCAGCCGCTTTTGCGCTTCGGCGTGCGCGTGATCGCGGAACACGACGGAAAGCGCCAGACCGGCAGCTCGGGCGGGGGCGGGCGTATCGGCCTCGACTATTTCGATGGCCGCTCGCCCGAATGGCACGCGGACGAGGCGGTGCGCCAGGCGCTGGTGATGCTCGACGCGCGCGAGGCGCCGGCGGGCGAGATGGAGGTGGTGCTCGCGCCCGGGGACAGCGGCATCCTGCTGCACGAGGCGGTCGGCCACGGGCTCGAAGCCGACTTCAACCGCAAGCGCACGAGCAACTACACCGACCAAGTCGGCCAGCGGGTGGCGAGCGAGCTCTGCACCGTCGTCGATGACGCCACGCTCGCCCACGCGCGCGGCGCCGTGAACGTCGACGACGAAGGCAACGTGCCCACGCGCGCGGTGCTGATCGATCAGGGCGTGTTGCGCGGCTACATGCACGACCGCCACTCGGCCGAGTTCTTCCATACGACGCCGACGGGCAACGGCCGGCGCGAGAGCTTCAAGTCGCACCCCATGCCGCGCATGACGAACACGCTGTTGCTCCCGGGCCAAGACGACCCGCAGGAGATCATCAAGAGCGTGAAGCGGGGCGTCTACGCCTCGCACTTCGGCGGCGGGCAGGTCGACATCTCGAACGGCGACTTCGGGTTCTCATTGACGGAAGGCTACTTGATCGAAGACGGCAAACTGACCGCGCCGGTAAAGGGCGTGAACTTGATCGGCAACGGGCCGGAGGTGATGCGTAAGGTGGTGATGCTGGGCAACGACATGCAGGTGTCCGACGGCATCTGGACCTGCGGCAAAGACGGGCAGAGCGTGCCGGTCGGCGTCGGCTGTCCGACCGTCAAGATCAGCGGCATGACCGTGGGAGGGACGGAGCTGTGAGCCTCGACCTTCCTCGCATGATCGAGCTCGGTGTCGATGTCGTGAGCCGGGCGCAAAAGCAGGGAGCGACCGTGGCCGAGTGCACGGTCCACGAGAGCGCGCATCTGTCGGCCAAGGTGCGGCTGCGCGAGCCGGAGCTGGTCGAGGAGGCCGCTTCACGCTCGCTCGGCCTGCGCGTGATGATCGGACAGAAAGTGGCCGTCACGTACACGAGCGACCTGAGTGCGCGCGGCATCGCGCGTCTGCTCGAGGATGCGCTCGAGCTCGCCCAGCTCAGTCAGCCGGATCCGTTCGCGGGTCCGCCCGATCCGTCGCTCTTGTCTCAGCCGAGCCAGCACGCTGATCTCGACTTGTTCGATCCGGCGGTGGACGGCGTCGACGCGGCAGAGGCTGTGCAGCGTGCGAAGCGGGCCGAAGCGGCCGCGCTCGATCACGACCCGCGCATTCAGAACACGGAGGGCGCGACTTTCACGCGCGTGTCGGGGGCGTCCGCGCTCGTCACGAGCGGCGGCTTTCGCGGCGCGACGCGCGGCACGTATGCGAGCGTGGTGGTGAGCCCGGTGGTCGACGACGAAGGCGGCAAGAAGCGCAGCGGCTTTTACTGGTCTTCGCGCCGCCACCTCGGCGAGCTCGAGTCCGAGGAGGCGGTCGGCGTCGAAGCGGCGCGGCGTACCCTGCGCAAGCTCGGCGCGCGCAAGGTGGCGTCGCAGGAGGTGCCGGTGATCTTCGATCCCGATGCCGCGCGTTCGATCTTGGGCTTGGTGGCGAGCTGCGTGCACGGCGGCTCGATCTGGCGGCGTTCCAGCTACCTCGTCGATCGGCTCGAATCGGAGGTCGCGAGCGAGCTCGTCACGGTGACCGACGATCCGCTGCTCGCGCGCGGACCCGGCTCGCGCGCGTACGACGGCGAAGGCCTGCTCTCGCGGCGCAACACCGTCATCGAGCGCGGCCGGCTCAAGAGCTACCAGCTCGACACCTACTCGGCCAAGAAGCTGAATTCCGCGAGCACCGCCAACGCTTCACGCGGGAGCTCGGGCGGCGTAGGCGTAGGCAGCACGAACTTTCATTTGTTGCCGGGCACGTCCACGCCCGACGCGATCCTGCGCTCGACCGAGCGCGGGCTGTTCGTGACCAGCATGATGGGTTTCGGCTTCAACGCCGTAACCGGCGACTTCAGCCGCGGCGCGAGCGGCTTCTGGATCGAAAAGGGCGAGCTCGCGTTCCCGGTCTCCGAGGTCACCATCTCGCTCAACCTCGATCAGCTGCTCAAGCGCATCGATGCCGTCGGCGACGACCTCGATCCCAAAACCTCGATCGCCGCGCCCACCTTCCGCGTCAGCCGCATGACGCTCGCTGGCAAGTAGCGGCACCTTCCGGCTGCGCTCGTGGGGGCGCAGTTCGCTTTGGAGTGGGTGGAGTGCCTTCCGCTCCGTGCGCCGGCGACATGAGTAGGTTGCTGGTCCTCGCCTGCGAGGTCGTGGTTCGCTTTGGAGCGGGGGGAGGGGCGTCCCCGCCCTGCGCCGGCGGCATGCGTGGGGTTCTGGTAGAAGATTGAGAGGTCATCCGCGGGCCCTGCGAGCAACGTACTCACGAGC
>CAZYWR010001342.1:0-3655 GCA_964651185.1 uncultured Polyangiales bacterium | reverse complement strand
CTCGAGCACTTGGTCGACACCGTGCTGGCGTTCGAGGGCGATCCAGCGTCGAGCCATCGCCTGGTGCGCGCGACCAAGAATCGCTTCGGGCCGGCGCACGAGCTCGGCGTGTTCGAGATGACGCGCGAGGGGCTGCTGGAGGTCACCGATCCGAGCCGCCTGTTTCTGGCGGAGCGGCCGGCCCACGCGAGCGGCTCGTTGGTGTTTCCGAGCGCGCAGGGGCAGCGTCCGCTGCTGCTCGAAGTCCAGGCGCTGTTGGCGCCGGCGGCGTACGGCTCGGCGCGCCGCGTAGCGACCGGGCTCGACGCTAGCCGACTCGCGATTCTCCTTGCGGTGCTCGATCGCAAGGCGCACGTGCAGGTGCTCGATCATGACGTGTTCGTGAGCGTCGTCGGGGGTGCTCGCGTCGATGAGCCGGCCGTCGATCTCGCGCTCGCGCTCGCCATCACATCGAGCTTGCGTGATCGGCCCTTATCCCACGACTTGGTCGTGTTCGGCGAAATCGGGCTGACGGGCGAAGTGCGCGCGGTGCCGCGCGCCGGCCTGCGCCTGGCCGAAGCCCGCAAGCTCGGCTTTTCGCGCGCCATCATCCCCCACTCGTGCGCCGAACGCCTCGAGCCGAACGAACGCGCGGGCTTCGAGCTCACCGGCGTTCGCAGCCTGCACGACGCGCTCACGGCCGCGTTTCAATAAACCTACGGCTGGTTGGCAGCGCGGGACGCCGCCGAGAAGCGCAGCAGCACGGGCGACGCGCCCGGGCCGCTGCGGCGGCGGGCGCGCTGGCACTCGATGTCGCTGATCCGCTTCGGGCCCGTGACGCGACCTTGCCGCGCGTCCGCGTCCATCAGCAGCCACGGGCGATCCACGCCGACGTTGTCCGGGTGGAAGGCCTCGTCGAGCAGCACGTGGCCGAGCTCGTGCGCCTGCACCCAGGCTTGCCGTTCGAAGCGCACCGCGTTGCGATCGAAGATCAGCGTGTTCGCCATGCTGCTGCCGTCGGCCTCGATGAACGCCTCGCCTTGGCGCGCACGATTGACGAAGCGATTGATCAGGAACACGTCGATCGTGGCGGGATCATCGTCGGCGAGCAGCTTCACCAGCGTGCGCTCTTCGAGCGTGCCGGTCACTGCCAGCGTGTTGTCAAACTCGTCCAGGCCGTCGGAAAGATCGACGGCACCGATCGAGAGCGTTTGCTGCGGATCGGTGGTGAGGGGGAGCTCTGGATCCGCGCTCAGCCCGACGAGCGTGCCGTGCGCGTCGCGCACCACCACGTCTGCGCTGCTCTCCGCGCCGAGCTCGGCGCGCGGATTGGTGGTCACGTCAGCGCGCAAGCCAGCAGCGCGCAGCGCGCGCGCGATCGCGGCGGCGCTGCGCTCGGGCGTGGAGCCGGCTGCGATCGGGATAGGTCCGATGCGCTTGTCGTTCGCGCGCAACGTGATCTGCGCCGCGCCGATCGACGGCAGTCCATCGAGATCACCGACGGCCAACAGGGCTGGCGGCGGCGGATCGACCACGCGCACCGTGGCCGCCTCGGGCGGACCGAAATCGATGAAGCACTGCGCCCAGATCTCGTTGGCGATCTCCACTTGGCGGCGCGCCAGCGCCAGCGCTTGCGGCACGTCGTCTCCGACTGCAGGCAGGCCGCCGGGGCTCACGCGCAGTACCGTCAAGCGCAAGGTTCCCCGCAGGGGAGAGCGCGTCTCGTCGTAGCGGTCGAGCCGCCCGACGGCGAGCTCCGCGCGCAGCTGGCGGCTTCCGACCGGCACGACCGCGCGGATCTTGTCGCCGAGTTGCGCGCGCAGGATCTGATCGCCTACGTCGGGCGCGCTGCTGTCGGTGGTGTCGGCCACCAAGCGCAAGAACGGCGAGCGGAAGTGTGCGGTGCCGGGCACGCGTATGAGCGGCACGTGGCGCAAGAGTCCGTGCCGCTCGCCGTCTGGGCCGAGCGCCTCGAGCCAACCGTGCACCACGTCCTGCGACGCGCTTTCGTCCGTGAACTCGAGGCGGAAGTTCTCGCTGTCGTCGCGCGAGAGCTCCGCGGAGGCGGCGCGCGGCAAGCTCTGGTCGTGCGTGATGTGGCGGGAGATGCCGAGCGAGCTACGCGCGGGGTCGAGCGCGTGGTTCTGTGCGTCGAGCAAGACCAAACAGGGCTTGGAGTCGGCCGCGCCCGCGCGTGCGCCCAGCGCGAAGCACGCGAACACCATGAGCCAATGCCGTTTCATAGCGAAAGAAAGGGCCAGGTGCCGACGCTCTCGTCGCGCAGCAGGCGCTCGGCCGAGAGCGCCATACGCTGGCAGCGCGAAGCCTCCGCATAGACGATGCTGCGCAGGCGCGCTTGGCTCTTCTCGAGATCGTCGTTGACGATGATGTAGTCGAACAACCGATAGTTCTCGATCTCGTGCTTGGCCTTGGCGAAACGGCGCTGGATGGTGCTCTCGTCGTCGGTGGCGCGCCCGCGCAGTCTGCGCGCCAGCTCCTCCATCGAGGGCGGCAGGATGAACACGCCCACCGCGCTCGAGAGCTTCGCCTTGATCTGGCGCGCGCCCTGGTAGTCCACGTCGAACACGATCCCGAGCTTGTCTTCGGCGCGCGCGCGCTCGAGCTCGGCCAGGCTCGTGCCGTACAGGTTGCCGTGCACCTCGGCCCACTCCACGAACGCACCGAGCTCGACACGCCGCAAGAACTCCTCACGGCTGATGAAGAAATAGTCGCGCCCGTCGACCTCGGTGGCGCGCGGCTTGCGGGTCGTGCACGAGACGGAAAACGTCAGCCGGCTGAACGAGCGCAAGAGCTCGCGCGTCAGCGTGGTTTTGCCTGCGCCAGAGGGCGAGCAGATGATGAGCAACAACAGGTCGGTCCCGAGATCGTGCATGGTTCAAGGGTATCAGAGGATGTTCTGCACTTGCTCGCGGATGCGCTCGAGCTCCGCCTTCATGTCGATCACTCGGCGCGCGATCTCGGCGTCGTTGGCTTTCGCACCGAGCGTGTTGAGCTCGCGTCCGAGCTCTTGCGCGACGAACTCGAGCTTGCGCCCGACGGCCTCGGCGGGGTTTTCCAGCGTACGCACGAACTCATCGAGATGACTGCTGAAGCGGGTGAGCTCCTCGGCGATGTCCGAGCGCTCGGCGAACCACGCAGCCTCCTGCACGAGACGCGCCGGGTCGACCGCGATTCCCGTCCCCTCGAGCAACTTTTCCACGCGCTGTTGCAGCCGGCGCGCGGCCGACGCGAGAACCGCCGGGCGCGCCGCGCTGATCGTTTCACTGCCGCTGCGCAGCGTCGAGAGCCGATCGCGGAGATCGCGCACCAGCGCTTCGCCCTCCCGCGTCCGCATCGCCAACAGCTCGGCCACCGCCGCTTCGCTGGCGGCGCGCGCGGCGGGCTCGGCCTCGTCACGCGGCCCGCCGCGGCCCGCGAACAGACCCGGCAACGCGAACAGCGTGGCGAGCGGCACGGGTTCGCCGGGCGCAAGTTCATCGCGTAGCGCGAGCAACCGCTCGTAGGCGCGGCGCGCGCGCTCGAGATCGAGTTCCGCCGACAAAGGGCCGGGGCCACGCCACGCAGCTTGCGCCTCGATCCGGCCACGACCGCATCGGGCGCGCACGACGTCCTCGATGACGTGTGCGACCTCGCCGACCTCGGCCGGCGCGCGAAC
>CAZYWR010001341.1:0-2316 GCA_964651185.1 uncultured Polyangiales bacterium | reverse complement strand
TCGAAGCCGCGGCGCTGGACACGTCCGCAGAATAAATAACGATCTACGTTTCTCTACGTTTCTTGCCAAATGATGTCCCCAACGAACCGTCCAAATCAATCAGTCGATCTTTGCGACTCACCTGACGTCATATCAACCATCGCGCCCACATGAGGAGAATGTCTCCATGCCCTCGGAAGCTCGACGTCTCTCCGCAGTCCCCCCCGCTGCCGTCGTACGCGCCGTCAACAACGCACAGCGCGCCGTCATGCGCTTCACGCGCAAGCTCACGCCCGCGCGCTTCGTGTTGCTGGATCTGGTAACCAGCCGTTGGATCTCCGACGCGATCCTCGTGGTCACTCGGTTGGGTGTCCCCGAGACGCTCGAGCACGGGCCGAAGTCGGTGGCCGACATCGCGCGCGCGGTGGGCGCCGACGAGCACGCGCTCTATCGCGTCATGCGCGCGCTCGCGCGTGAGCGCGTGTTCAAGGAGCAGCCGCAACGCACGTTCGAGTTGAACGACCTGTCTCGCCCGCTCTTGCGCAGCGATCCCGGCTCCATGCGCAACATGGTGGGGATGATCGGCGCGAGCTGGCTGCAGCGGGTGTGGGCGCGCCTCGAAGACTCGGTGCGTACGGGCGACGAGATCTTCACGAAGGTCCATCACGGCAAGGACCTCTGGTCTTACTTGGCCGAGAACAAGGAAGATCGCGAGGAGTTCGACCGCGCGATGGCGGAGACCGCGCGCGAGGTCGTGCACACCGTGGCGAGCTGCTACGACTTCTCGAGGTTCGCGACCGTGGTGGACGTGGGCGGGGGCGTCGGTGAGCTGCTGTCCGGCATCCTGCAGCGCTACCCGAGCGTGCGCGGCGTGCTCTACGACATGGTCCAGCCCATCTCGCTCGCGCCGGCCGTGCTCGCGCGCCATGGCGTCGCGGACCGCGTGGAGATCATCGAGGGCAACCACCTGGAGTGGGTGCCGAAAGGGAAAGACGCCTACGTCCTCAAGAGCATCTTGCACGGGCGCAGCGACGAAGTCTCGCGCGGCCTGATCGCCCGCTGCGCGGACGCCATGAACCCGGGCGGCAGAGTGCTCTTGATCGAGATGGTGGTGCCGGAGGAGGGCGCGTACATGCCGTTCTTCGACCTGCAGCTGCTCATCCTCAGCCACGGCCGCTGCCGCACGCGCAGCGAGTTCGCGGCGCTGTTCTCGGGCGCCGGGATGCAGCTCGAAGAGGTGGTGGACCTGCCCGGACCCGCTAGCATCCTGGTCGGCAAGCGCGCCCGCTGAGGCGCAGCGCTTACTCGCGCAGCGCCACGATCGTGGACACGCGGGTGGCGCGGACGGCAGGGAACAAGCCGCCCACGAAGCCCATGAACAGCGCGAAGATCAGCGATCGCACCAGGATCGCCGGCGTAGGATCGAAGGTCAGCACGACCTCGGCCCAGCTGGAGAAGTTCGTCATCGAGAACTCCACCATCCCGAGCATCGCCGAAGCCGCCGCGCCGATGAGACCGCCGGCGACCGCGAGCACCAGCGACTCGAACAAGAACGATGTCAGCACGCTTGCGCGCGAGAAGCCGAGCGCGCGCAAGGTGCCGATCTCCTTTTGCCTATTGGCCACGGCCGCGTACATGGTGATCATCGCGCCGATCATCGCGCCCACCGAGAAGAAGGCCGAGATGAACCCGCCCAGCGCGCGGATGAACACGCTCGTTCCCTCCGACTGCTTTTCGTAGTATTCGCGCTCGCGCACGGCCTCGACGCCGAGCCGCTTGTCTGACTCGACCGCGCTCTTGAACTCGTCGAACGCCGCTGGCGCGTCGAGCAACACGCGCACCGAAGACACCGCCTCGTCGCGCCGATACGCCTGGCGAATGGTGCTGAGGTCGCCCCAGATCTCCGACTCGTAAGACGAGCCGTCGTCTTCGAACACGCCGACCACCTGGACCGGCCGGTTCGCGTCGAGCTCGAGCGATTGCCCCAGGTCGACGCCTTGGAAGCGGCCGCGGATGCCCCGGCCGATCATGACCTCGTAGCTGCCGGGTCGCGGCGCTCGGCCGGCGATCACGTGCAAGCTGGGCCGCAGCTTGAGCGACGCGTCCGTGACGCCGCGGACCTGCACGTTGGTCGCCCCGAACTCACCGATCTTGTCCAGTGCCACGATCACCGCGAGCTCGCCAGCGCCGATCGGCGCGCCATGCGCGTCTTTCTTCACGCCCGGTGCGCTCAGGATGACATTGACGTTGCTCACCTCGATGACGCTGGTGAGCTCTGCGTCGCTCCCTTTGCGTATGACGATCACGCCGTCGGGCTGCCCGGCGCTCGCGAAGGTC
>CAZYWR010001340.1:0-1685 GCA_964651185.1 uncultured Polyangiales bacterium | reverse complement strand
GCTGTACGAGGAGCAGCTCCAGGACGACGAACGCGCGCAGCGCGCGCTCGAAGCGCTGCGCACGCTCGAGCCGCGCAGGCCCGAACCGCTGCACGCCCTGATCCGCATCTTCGAGCGGCGCGGTGATTACCGGGCGCTGGTGGACGCGCTGGTCGAGCAGCTCGAGCTCTCGACGGCGAGCGACCGAGCGCGCATCCACGTGCGCATCGCCGATCTCACGCTGAACCGGCTCGGGGACGCGAGCCGCGCGGCAGACTCGTTCGCCGAGGCGATCGCCAGCGCGCCTCAAGATCAAGCGCTCTGGCGGGCCGCGGCCCCCGCGTTCGAACAGGCCGGCCGCGCCCAGGAGCTCGACGAGCTGCTCTGGGGGCTCGCGCAAGGCCGGCGCGATCGCGCGCTGCAGGCCGCGCTGTTCGAACACCTGGCGCAGACGCGGGCGGCGCGCGACGACCTGCCCGGCGCGATCCTCGCGCGCGAGGCGCAGTTCGCCGCGACCCAGTCGGCGACGGCTTTGGAGCGGCTGATCGAGCTCCTGCGCGGCGCCGACCGCGCATCCGACCTGGCGCGCCGGCTCGACGAGCTCGCGCGCCGCAGCGAACCGACAGCGGCGCGCGCGCTGCGCCTCGAGCGCGCAGGCGTGCTCGCGGAAAAGCTGCGCGACCCCGAGGCTGCCAAGACCGAGCTGGAGCGCGTGCTCAGCGAGTTCGGGCCCGACGACCCACAAGCTTTGCGCATGCTGGTCGATCTGTCGGTCGCGACCGGCGACACGGCGCGCCGCGCGAGCGCACAAGAGCGCCTGATCAAGCTCGCCCCCTCGCTCCAGGCGCGCGTCGAGTTGGCGGCCGAGCTGGTCGACCTCTACGAGCGCGTGCTCTACGACGCCGCCGGCGCGATGCGCGTGCTCGCGCTCTGGACCACGCTCGAGCCAGACAACCCGCAGCCGTACTTACGGCTCGCGCCGCTGCTCGCGCAGGCCGGCAAGAAGCGAGAGCTGATCGAGACGCTCGATCGTTTGGCGGCGCTCGCCATCACGGACGAGGAGGCGGGTGAGTTCCTGCTGCGCGCGGCGCGCGTGGCGATCGAAATCGAAGACTACGACGGCGCTTGGAATCGCCTGGTGCCGCGGGTGGTGGACGCGCGAGATACGGCAGCGGAGGTATTGCTGCGCGAGCTCGCCGCGCTCTCGGGGCGCAACGAGCAGCTGGCCTCGCTCTACGTGGGGCTCGCGCAGCGCGCGCAAACCCCGCACGAAGAGAAGCAGCGTTGGGCCGACGCGGCGCGCGTGTTCGAGCGTCAGGTCGGCGCCCACGACCGCGCCCTCGAGGCGATGCTGCGCGCACTCGCGAAAGAGCTCGATAACCGCGAGCTCTTGGGCGAGGTCGAACGGCTCGCAGAGCACGCGCGCGCGTGGCCGCGCCTGGCCCAGGTCTACGACTCGATCGTGCGCAAGGCCAGCACCACCGAAGAACGTATTCAGCTCTTGCTACGCCACGCGCACATCGTGGAGACGCGCGCCGGCGACGCGCGCACGGCGTTCGAGCGCGTGTGGCTCGCCTTCCAGCTCGATCCGTCGCTCGACGAGAGCTACGACGAAGCCAAGCGCCTAGCGCTCGCGACCGGCCGCAGCGAGGAGCTCTTGCTCGCGCACGAACGGCGCGCCCAGTCGGGCGCGAGCCGGGAGGCGC
>CAZYWR010001339.1:0-1746 GCA_964651185.1 uncultured Polyangiales bacterium | reverse complement strand
GACTACGATCAGCGCGTCGTCGCGGTAGAGCACGGCGAGAGGTCCTGGCGCAGCGGTGACGAGCGGACGGGACATGGGAACCGGGTAGAACGCGCGCATACGAGAGCTACGCGCCGCGGGCAAGCGCGCGCTATGGTTCGGGCCGCCGAGCTCGCGCGCCAGCATCGCCACCGCCGTCGAGTTCGTGCCGAAGTGCGCGTGGACGTGCTGCACATCGCTTTGTTCGAGCTGCTCGACCAAGGCACAAGCCTCGGCGAGGTAGGCGAAGTTGCGCCACAGGCCGCGCTCGGAACGGCGCCCGATGCGCACGGTGAGCGCTTCCGCTCGCGCGAACAGGGCAGGGCGCGCGGCCGCGAGCCGCGCCACCGACGGCAGGAGCGCGCGCGCGCCGCGTCCGAGCAACGTGCGGGTAAGCTCCACCTCGCGCCGGTCATTCTCGTCGGGCAGGCCCTTGGCCGCCATGGCCCTAATGGAGAAGCGCGTGACGCGCGCGCCCGCGCGCTCGAGCGCCTCGATCTCGCGTCTGACGAAGGTGGTGCTGATGGAGGGGTGCTGGTTGATCACGTAGGCGACGTGCATCGGCGGCCGGAACCATAGCGCGCGCTTGCCCGCGGCGCGCAGGTCTCGTATGCGCGCGTTCTACCCGGCTCCATGTCCCGCCCGCTCGTCACCGCCGCGCCTGGACCTCTCGACGTGCTCTACCGCGACGACGCGCTGATCGTGGTCCAGAAGCCGAGCGGGCTCGCGTCCCATCGCGGGCTCGCCGACGCGCGCGGCGACTACGTGCTGACGCGCGTGCGCGATCAGGTACGGCGGCCGGTCTACCTCGTGCACCGGCTCGACCGGGCCACGAGCGGGGCCATCGCGCTGGTGCTCGAGGCGCGGTTCGTGGCCCCGCTCGCGCGCGCCTTCCAGGAGGGGCGCGTACACAAGCGCTACCTTGCGCTCGCGCGCGGTGTGCTCCCGCCCCACGTGTCGGTCGACTACCCGCTGCCGCGCAGCCTCGTCCGCGGCGCCGAACGCTTCCCGGCACAGACGGAGCTCTTCCTGCGCGGGGTCTACGCGGATCGCTATTCGCTTGTGGAAGCCGCGCCGCGCACCGGGCGTTACCACCAGATTCGCCGCCATTTGAAGCACCTGCACCACCCCATCATCGGCGATACCACGCACGGCGACGGCAAGGAGAACCGGCTTTTTCGCGAGCGTTTTGGCCTGATGCGGCTCGCCTTGCACGCATCGGTGCTGCGCCTGCCTCATCCCGTCTCCGGCGCGCTGCTGGAGCTCTGCGCGCCGCTTCCGTCCGATTTGGCGGTCCCGCTTTCCGCGATGGGCTTTGTGCTCGAGCCGGCCGTAGGTCCGTCGCAGCTCGGGTCGAGCGGGCGCGGCGGCGGAGCGATCGAGACCGCACATACGCCACCTGCCGCTTGCGCGCGCGAGCCCGCCGATGGATAGGCTAACGGGAGGTCCGGAGTTCGCGACAGGTATGGAACAAGACGGAGTGACGCGCATTCTGGCCGACGCGTGGGCCGACTACGGGGCGAGCGAGCGCGTCGTCTCGCTGTTCGAGACCAGCCCTGGCGTGTCCACCAACCGCGTGTATCGCGTGCAGCTGGATAGCGGGCGCAGCTTGTTCGCGAAGGTGTCGAGCTATGGTTCGTACGTCCATTTCCGCCAAGACCACGCGCGCATTCATCAATGGCGCGCGCTCTTGCGCGGCTCGCGTTACGAGCACCTGCTCGCGCCGGT
>CAZYWR010001338.1:0-5201 GCA_964651185.1 uncultured Polyangiales bacterium | reverse complement strand
GACATCGCAAATCAGTACGGCCAAGCCGTGACCGTGGTGCCGACACAAGAATACAGCGCCGAGCGTGCCGCCCGCGCGTACATAGCGGACCTACGGCCGCCGCGATCCACGTTGAGCGCCGCTCGAGTCGCCAACGCATCGATGATCATGACGTACGATCGTGCACGGATCGTCGCCCGCGCGGGCCGTGTCGCTCCGGAGGCGATGTCGCACATCGACCGGGCGTTGACGATTCACCTCGGGCTCGCGCCCTTGTAACGAGCTCGTCGGCGCGATCTCGGAAGATCGCCGCGCGGGATGCGCGGGCGCCGCCGAACCGGCGCTGGCTCCCCGCGGACGGCGTGCGCGCATCTCCTCGCAAGTGTTGGATCTCGCGACGCCGAGCCCGCGCGTGCAGCGCGCTGCGCGATGGCGCACGAGCTGGTCTCTCGCGCGTTCATGGCTTGGATCGTCGGCGGCCGCGCGTTACGGCGACAGCCGCGCGCCCAGAGACCGCGGCCGCCGGCCTCACGAAGCTCGTGGCGCAGCTGGCGGCTGCAGCGGCTGCACAGGCCGTGAGCCAAAGCGATCCGCGCGCCCGCGCGCCGCAGTCCTCCGGCGCGCGACCTGAAGACCTGGGATCGCTCGTGTACGAGCGCATCGCCCAGGCCGGCGCGGCGCCAGGCGATGTCGAACCCGAGATCGTGATGGTCTACGATCTCGGCGGCGGCACATTCGACGTGTCCGTGCTCGAGGTGTTCGGCGGCGTGCGCGAGGTGCGCGCCACGGCCGGCAACACCCAGCTCGGCGGCGATGACATCGACGAGCTGTTGTTCCGCCACTTCGCGGATCACCTCCAACACACGCGCGGCGTCGACGTGCAAGCCGACCCGCGGGGCCGCGCCAAGCTGCGCTCCACCGCCGAACGCACCAAGATCGCGCTCTCGTCCGAGCTTGAGCACGGCGTCCACGAGGAGTTCGTGAGCACCTGGAGGTCGCGCGCTTCTCGGCGCTGCTCGCCGCCGACAGCTTCGAAGCGCGCAGTGGCGCACGCGCGCGAAACGACGCGGATGCGCGTGAGGGCGGGCGAGAGCGAGACGAGGTCGAGGCGCGCGCGCAAAGCGGCGACGAAGTCCGGCCGAGTTCGAACCCGTCCTCATGAAGTCAGCGCGCGCGCGGCGAGCACGGCGGCCCCAGGGCTGCTCGAATGGAGGACGCGCCGTACGTCAAAGTCCCCGGCGACCCCGCTCTCTTCTCCTGCGATGAGCGCCTGCACCAGCGCGTGTTCACGGCTTGCCCTCGAGGAGATAAGCACATCCCTACGGGACGCTGGCGTACGGGGGGTGCCTCCGAACGATGCGTTGACCATCCTCGGCCTTTAGCGAGCTCGTCCTTCAGGCGTTCCGCACTTTGCCAACTGGCCGGGCCGGTTCCTCGCCGCCCCTTGGCTCTCGCCTCGGCCAAGAGCCCCATGGCGCGGACAGGGACACTTGCATACAATCCGCCACGCTCGCGCGAGCGCCCGGCGTAAGCAGGCGCACATGAAGCGCTCAGGGGTTTTCGATGAAATTGACAATGGTGGGGACGGGATACGTGGGCCTCGTGAGCGGGGCCTGTTTTGCAGAGACCGGCACCGATGTCACATGCCTCGACATCGACGCCGCCAAAGTCGAGCGGCTCAACGCCGGCCAGATCCCCATCTTCGAACCTGGCCTCGAGGACCTCGTCGCGCGCAACCGCGAAGCGGGGCGCCTGCGCTTCACGAACGACGTCGCGAGCGCGATCCGCGACGCGGATGTCGTGTTCATCGCCGTCGGCACGCCTTCGCGCGCGGACGGTGGCGCCGACCTCTCGCAGGTCGATTCGGTTGCGCTCGCCGTGCGCGAGCACTCCGAAAAAGAGCTCGTGCTCGTCAACAAGAGCACCGTCCCGGTCGGCACCAACGCCCGCGTCCGGCGCTTGGTCGAAGGCGCCAAGGTACCCGTTCACGTCGTCTCGAACCCCGAGTTCCTCAAAGAGGGCGACGCCGTCAGCGACTTCATGAAACCTGACCGCGTGGTGGTGGGCTGCGATCCCGACGACACCTTCGCGCGCGAGATCATGGCGCGCCTCTATCACCCGGTGACCTTGATCGGCGATCGCATCGTCTGGATGGATCCGGTCAGCGCCGAGCTCACCAAGTACGTGGCCAACACCATGCTCGCCATGCGCATCTCGTTCATGAACGAAATCGCTGCACTGTGCGAAGCCGTCGGCGGTGACATCCACAGCATCCGCAAGGGCGTCGGTAGCGACGCGCGCATCGGCCCGAAGTTTCTGTACGCGGGCCCAGGTTACGGCGGATCGTGCTTTCCGAAGGATGTGAAGGCCCTCGTGCACACCGCGCGCGAACACGGCCTCGAGCTCGAGCTCAGCGCTACCACCGATCGCGTGAATCTGCGGCAGAAGAGCGTGCTCGTTCGCAAGGTCCGGCTCGCGCTCGGCGGCGACCCGCGCGGCAAGCGCGTTGCGGTCTGGGGTCTGTCGTTCAAGCCACGTACGGATGACGTGCGCGAGTCGGCCGCCCTATTTTTGATCGACGCTCTTTTGGCTGACGGCGCCACGATCGCCGCGCACGATCCGGAGGCTATGGACGTTGTGCGCGGAATGTACGGAAACCGCATCGAGCTAGTGCCCAATGCCTATCAAGCGTGTGAGGGGGCAGACGCGCTCGCGCTCGTCACCGAGTGGAGTGAGTACAACAATCCAGACTTCAAGCGCATCCGCAAGCTGCTTAAGAGTCCGCAGATTGTAGACGGACGAAACGTCTGGAGCCGCTACGGGCTGCGCAAGCAGGGCTTTGAATACCAGGGCATCGGAGTGAAAGTTCCATGACTACCGCGCTCGTGACTGGCGGAGCGGGGTTTCTCGGCTCTCATCTGTGCGACCACCTACTGAGCGAGGGCATTCAAGTCATCGCGCTCGATGATCTGTCGACTGGTTCGCGCGAGAACATCCAGCACTTGTTCGGCCGCAAGGACTTTCGGTTCGTGCTCCAGGACGTGAGCTCGCCGTACGAGATTCACGCCGACTGGATCTTCAGCCTCGCGTGTCCGGCGAGTCCGATTCATTACCAGCGCAACCCGATCAAAACCGTGGTCACGAACGTGGTTGGGACCCTGCACGGACTCAGCCTCGCGGCGCGCACAGGCGCGCGTTTCTTTCTCGCTTCCACCAGCGAAGTGTACGGCGATCCCGACGTGCATCCGCAGGTCGAGGAGTACCCGGGCAACGTCAACTGCACCGGCCCTCGCGCGTGTTACGACGAGGGCAAGCGCTGCGCGGAGACACTCGTGTTCGATCACCACCGCGAGGCGGGCGTTGACGTACGCGTGGTTCGCATCTTCAACACCTACGGCCCGCGCATGGCCATCCAGGACGGGCGCGTGGTGAGCAACTTCATCGTGCAGGCGCTGCGCGGCGAGGACATCACGATCTACGGCGAGGGCGAGCAGACCCGGAGCTTTTGCTACGTGGACGATTTGATCGACGGCATAGTGCGGCTCATGAAGAGCGACCAGATCGGCCCGATCAACCTTGGCAACCCGGGCGAATTCACGATCCGGGAACTCGCCGAACAGATAATCCAACTGACTGGCTCCAGAAGCCGCGTGGTCCAACGCCCCCTGCCCCAAGACGACCCTCGCCAGCGCTGTCCGGATATCACAAAGGCCAAGACTCTACTGGGCTTCACACCCAAGGTCCCCCTAGTCGAGGGGTTGGCTCCGACCATCGATTACTTCCGTCGAGCGCTGACACGCGCTTAGGCTAGAGTTCTGGCGGCCGGATCCTCGCGAGTTGACCCCGAGAAGGATGAACCCGCGTCGGCTTGACTTTCCATTCGGCGCTCGCAGCCAGTTGTATCCAGAGAAGTTCGCACATGAACGTGCCGGTCGGTACAGAACGTCCAGGTTTGCGGCTTTGGTGGGCTGTAGCGGCGGCTCTCCTCGGCGCGCTCGGGGCCGCTTACTGGGCGCGACTACGCGAGCCCCGTTACGAAGCCGAGTGTCTCCTCGAGTACGGCCGCGAGCCCGGCACGTTGGCCGCCGTCGGGCTGGTGGATGCCCGGAGCAGCGAGGAATGGTATCGCACACAGGATTTTCTCCTCGCGAGCTCCGCGATCGCCACCCGGACAGTCGACGAGCTGCGCCTCGATCGCGATCGAGCGTTCCTCACGCCTAAGTCTGCAGCCTCCAAGTACGTCGAACCGCGGCGCCGTAAGAGCGCCGAGGAGGCGAACGCGGACGCCGTCGAGATCCTGCGCGCAAGCCTCGATGTAGTGCGAGTCAAAGGCACCCACCTCGTCCGCATCTGTTTCGAGGACTCCGATCCGAAGCGCGCGGCGCGCATCGCAAACAGTATCGCTGATATGTATCTGCGCAAGAGCTTCGAAGACCGCACTGCGTCAACCGAACGCGCCGTCGCTTGGCTCACCGAGCAGATCGCCACCACCAGCCACCGTCTCACTCGCGCCGAAGACGAGCTCCAAGCTTACTTCGAGAACCGGCAAGCCCCTGCCCTCCCCATTCCCGAGCGCCAGGCGATGCTGACCGAGGAGATCAAGGACCTGAATCAGCGCGTGGTCGACGCACGCGTCCACCGCATCGAGCTCGCAGCCCGCGTCGCCAAACTGAAGGCAGCCGCGCAAAACCCGAATCCCTTCGAAGTCCACGCGCAGGAAATCGACCAGAACGACCAGATCAAACAGCTCCGCGCCGACTACCTTGCGCTCATTATCAAGCAGCGGGAGTTGGCAGCGACGCAAAGCGCGCCGGGCACTGAAGTCGCGGAAAGCGAACGTCGTGAGGCCGGCCAAAGCAAGCTTACGGCCCTCTGGGACGCGATGCAGGGAGCCGTGGCAGGCGTCACCCGGAGCGCCCAAGCCGAGCTCAGCGCCGCCCATCAGATCGAGGCCCAACTCCAAGCGGCGCTTGAAAAGGCGCACGCCATGGGTCGTGAGCTCCAACGAGAGCAACTCGAATACAACCGCCTCGAACGTGAGCGCGCCCAAGCCGAGACTTTCCTGACTGCCCTTCGCGAGCGCTCCGCGACTGCCGGCCTCGCGACCGCCACCGGGATCTGGAACGCCAAGATCGTCGAGCCCGCGACCCCCCCCCGGCAACCAGCCGCCTTCCCCCTCGTGTTCAACGCCGGACTCGGCGCCATCTTGGGCTCGCTGCTTG
>CAZYWR010001337.1:0-3940 GCA_964651185.1 uncultured Polyangiales bacterium | reverse complement strand
AGGCGAGTCGCTGCGGCTCTTGCTTCAGCCCGAGCACGACCCGCCTGCTACGCCGCGGTCGGCCGGCCCCAATGCGAAGTTCAGCCCGGTCGCGCCGCGCTTCGAAGACGCCTTCGTAGACGCCCTCGCCGGCCGCGATTCCCAAGCGCGCGAGCGCAGCCGCCGTTCGCGATTGGCCGAGGCGCGCGCGCCGCTCCCGCGGGGCGATCGGCCGGTCATCGAAGCGCACGGCCTGACCAAACGTTTCGGCGACTTCACCGCTGCGCAAGACATCAGCTTCGCGATCCGCGGCGGCGAGATCTTCGGGCTGCTCGGCCCGAACGGCGCCGGCAAGTCGACCACGTTTCGTATGCTGTGCGGGTTGCTCAAGCCGAGCGCGGGCGACGGCCGTGTCGCCGGCTACGACCTGCGTCGCGAGTCGCCCGCGGCGCGCGGCCGGCTCGGCTACATGGCGCAAAAGTTCTCGCTCTACGGCGACCTGAGCGTGGCGCAGAACTTGGCGTTCTTCGCGGGCGCGTACGGTCTGACGGGTATGCGCAGGCAGCGTCAGATCGATCTGATGCTCGAGGTCTTCGGGCTCGGCGCGCGCCGTGCGAACGCGGCGCGCGAGCTGCCGCTCGGCTTCAAGCAGCGGCTCGCGCTCGCGTGCGCCGTCATCCACGAACCCGAGGCGCTCTTTCTCGACGAGCCCACGTCGGGGGTCGATCCGCTCACGCGGCGCGAGTTCTGGGCCCACATTCAGGGTTTGGTCGAGCGCGGTGTGGCCGTGCTCGTGACCACGCACTTCATGGAAGAAGCCGAGTACTGTGATCGCATCGCGCTCGTCTATCGCGGCCGCGCGATCGCGCTCGGCTCGCCCGACGAGCTCAAGGCACAGGTCGCCACGCGCGAGCAGCCCGATCCGACCATGGAGGACGCCTTCATCGCGCTGGTCGAGCGCTCCGAGCAGGAGGCAGGCGAGCATGCGAAAGGGCGGGCCGCATGAGCGCGCGCAGCTGGGCTCTCGCGGAGCACGGCGCCGCGCGCGTCGTCGCCGGCGGACCGAAGCGCCGTGTGCGCGCGCTGGTGGGCAAAGAGGCGCGGCAGATCGTGCGCGATCCGAGCAGCATCCTCATCGCGTTCGTGCTGCCGCTGATCTTGTTGTTCTTGTTCGGCTACGGTGTCTCGCTCGACGCGACGCACACGCGTCTCGGCGTAGTCGTCGAGCGGGCCACGCCCGCCGCGCAAGAGCTGGCCGCGAGCTTTCAAGGCTCTCCTTACTTCGAGGTGCAGCTCGGCCGAGACCGGCGCGAGTTCGCGGAGAAGCTCGTGCTCGGCCGCGTGCGCGGCATCGTCGTCATCCCCGCCGACTTCGATTCGCTCGAGCGGCGTCGGGCCGCGACGCCCGCGGTGCAGCTGATCGTCGACGGCTCGGAGCCCAACACGGCCTTGCTGGTGCAGGGCTACGCGCGCGGCGTGCTCGCCACGTGGGCGGGCGTGGGCGCCGCGGAGGATGCGCGCAGGGCCACCTTACCCGCGCCGAAACCGCGCTTTTGGTTCAACCCCGAGCTCAGCAGCCGCTACTTTCTCGTGCCCGGATCGATCGCGATCGTGATGGCCCTGACCGGCACGCTGTTGACGGCGCTCGTGGTCGCGCGCGAGTGGGAGCGCGGCACCATGGAGGCGCTGATGGCGACGCCCGTCAGCGCGCTCGAGCTCTTGCTCGGCAAGGTCATCCCCTATTTCCTGCTCGGGTTGACCTCGATGACGCTGTGCTTACTGACCGCGCTGTTCTTGTTCGGCGTACCCTTGCGCGGCTCGCTGTTCGCCCTCTACGCGATCAGCGCGGCCTTTTTGCTGCCTGCGCTGGGCCAGGGCCTCTTGATTTCGGCGGCGACCAAGAACCAGTTTCTCGCCTCTCAGCTCGCCATCCTTTCGGCCTTCCTGCCGACCTTTCTGCTCTCGGGATTCCTGTTCGAGATCGAGTCGATGCCAAGGGTCATCCAGTGGATCACCGTGATCGTACCCGCGCGCTACCTCATCCCGAGTCTGCAGACGGTCTTTCTGGCGGGCGATCTGTGGCCGTTCTTTCTACGCAACATCGCCGTCCTGATGGCGTTGGGCGCGTTCTTGCTCGCGCTCGCCGCGCGCAAGTTGAAGAAGAGGATCGCCTGAGATGTGGATCCGGCTCAAGGCGCTCATGCTCAAGGAGCTCTGGGTCGTGCTGCGCGACCCGAAGAGCCGCTTCGTGCTGGTCGTACCGCCCATCGTGCAGCTCTTGGTCTTCTCCTTTGCGGCGACGCTCGAGGTCAAGAACGCGGACATCGCCGTGCTCAACCGCGACGGCGGGCGCGCGAGCCAGGAGCTCATCGCGCGCATCGAAGGCTCGCCGAGCTTCCGGCGCGTGAGCCAAGTCCATGATCCGGCGGCGCTACGCGCGAGCGTGGACCGCCAGCGCGTGCTCGCCGCCCTCGAGATCGGGCCGAGCTTCTCGCGCGATCTCACGGCCGGTCGCCCCCCGGACCTGCAGCTCATCTTCGACGGGCGGCGCTCCAACGCGGCGCAGATCGTCGCTTCTTACCTGAGTGAGATCGTCGATCGCTTCGCGGCCGATGCGGCGCGCCCGGCCCGTGGGCCTGCGGGACAGCGCGCGGAGCTCGTCGCGCGCAATTGGTTCAACCCGAACCTTACGTTCACTTGGTTCACGGTGCCCGGGCTCATCGCCATCATCGCGCTGCTCGTCGGGCTGGTGGTCACCGCGCTGTCGGTCGCGCGTGAGCGCGAGCTCGGCACCTTCGATCAGCTCATGGTGTCGCCGCTCAGGACGCACGAGATTCTGCTCGGGAAGCTCTTGCCGCCGCTCGCGATCGGCCTCTTTCACGTCTCGTTGTACGCGCTCGCGGCGTGCTTCGTGTTCGGGGTGCCGCTGCGCGGATCGCTGCTCTCGCTCTACGTCAGCGCGATCCTTTATCTGGCCGCCGTGGTCGGCGTGGGGCTGTTCATCTCGTCGTTGTGTGCCACACAGCAGCAGGCCATCCTCGGCGGCTTCCTGTTCGCCGCGCCCGCGACCTTGCTCTCGGGCTTCGCCACGCCGATCGAGAACATGCCGCGCTGGCTCCAGATCCTGACCTTGATCAACCCGGCGCGCTACTTCGTCACGGTGGTGCGCGGCGTCTTTTTGAAGGGCATCCCGTGGAGCGAGGTCGGGCGCGACGCGCTTCCCCTGCTCGCCATCGCGACCGTCACGCTGACCGCCGCGGCCTGGCTGTTCCGCCGCCGCACGGAGTAGCGCGAGCCTGCGACGCGCCGCGAGCGCGCGTATACTTATCGCCTCGCGACAGGAGAAGTCATGGCCCGCCCCACCGTCGAGCTCATCCAAGCCTTGCGCGTCACCGCCGAGCGGCTCTCGCGCGGCGCCGCGTACAAGTGGTCGCACTTCGGCCAGTGCAACTGCGGCAACCTGGCCCAGACCGTCACCCGGCTCACGCCTGAGCAGGTCTACGAAGCGGCCTTCGTGCGTGCGGGCGATTGGGCCGAGCAGGCGCGCGAGTTCTGTCCGACCAGCGGCTATCCGATCGATTTCGTGCTGCAACGTCTGTTCGAGCTCGGGCTTACGCCCGACGATGTGCACCACCTCGAGCGTCTGTCCGAAGATCGCGTGCTCAGGCGGCTCGGCGTATCCGCGCTCGCGCACAATCAACGCGCCAACGTCGTGGCGTACCTGCGTGCCTGGGCCGACCTGTTGGAGGAGGCGCTTCCGCCTGCGGCGTGGCCGCTGGCAGCTGAGTGACGAGCAGCGCCCGCTGGGCGCTCGCGGCTTTGCTCTCGGGGCTCGTTTGCGCAGGTGCGCGCGCGCAGCCGGAGGCGTTGCCGAGCCATCCGCCGGCGCCCGCGCAAGGTCAGGCGCGCGAGCAAGGGGAGCCGGAACAGTCCTCATCCGACCAGACAGAAGACCAATCTG
>CAZYWR010001336.1:0-8121 GCA_964651185.1 uncultured Polyangiales bacterium | reverse complement strand
CGCTGCGATACACCCCGCGTGGCAGTTCGCCCCACCAAGACCGCTTTGGCGGCATGGAGGACCGTGAAGAACCAGCTCGCGATCGTGCTCGCCGTGGCGTGCACCGCCGGCGTGTGCACCCGAGTGTCCGCGCAGTCGACCTCGGCCGACGCTTCGGCACAGAGTAATTACATCCCCTCGAAGCCTGTCGAGCGTATCGGCGATACGCCCCAGGGCTGGTCGTACGGCGTCACGCTGGCGGCCAACCTCAACGTGGCTTCGAACCGCGACGTCGTAGGCCAGCTCAACGGCAACTCCGTCCTTTTCGGCGCCAGCGCGATCGGCGCGGGCACCTATCTGCACGGTCCGCACGAATGGCTCAATACAGGCACCATCAACGAAGCCTGGTCGCGGACGCCGGCGATCGACCGGTTCGTCAAGAGCAACGATCTGGTCGACCTCCAGAGTCTGTACAACTTCTTTCTGACTTCCTGGACGGGTCCGTTCGCCCGCCTCGCTCTGCAGACCGGTCTGCTCAAGACGGATCGCGTCACGGCCACGCCGATCACCTACGTGCGCAGCGACAACCCCGCCGAGACACAGACCACCGCCGCCTTGCATCTCTCGAAATCATTTCAGCCTTTCACGCTCAACGAGTCGGCGGGCTGGTTCTTTCAGCCGCTGCGTTCCGAGCCGGCGAACGTGTCCACGCGTGTGGGGTTCGGCGGGCGCCATACGTTCGCCGACGGCGCGCGCGCCGTCACGGCAGGGGCGAACGACATGGGGCCCATCATTTACTCGGTCCTGAGCGATGTGCACCAAGCCGGTGCCGAGCTCTTTGCGGGAATCGACGGTAAGCTCGACGCGCGTGTCATCTACAACATCAGCGCGAGCGCGCTGTTTCCGTTCATCAATAACGACCACACCGACCGCAGCATCGTCGAACTGACCAGGGTCGTGCTCACGGCGGCCCTCGGGCTGCCCGTGTTCTCGTGGCTGAGCGTGAACTATCAGCTCAAGGTGATGCGCGATCCGCAGCTCGTGGACGCGGTGCAGGTGCAAAACGCGCTGCTCTTCTCGCTCCAATACAAGCGCGCCGTGCCGGCGACCTCCGAGAAGAAAGAGTGCGACTGCAACTGCCCGCCTCCCGCGCTGCCAGCCGTGTGCCCGCCTACGGAGCCTCCGCTGAGCGTACCGGCGGAGCCCGCGCCGGCCACACCGGCGGCGCCCGTCGAACCCGCACCCCCGACGCTCGCACCCCCGACGCTCGCACCCCCGACGGTACCAGCGCCCGCGCCTTGAGCTCAGGGGCGGCCGGCCCACGCCACCGCGTCATCGAGCGGTAGCTCGGTCCATCCACGACCGACGGCCGACGGCTGACGGAGGCTTTCGAGCTAGTTCACCGCGCGCAACAGCTCGAGCATGCGCTCGGCCTCGACGAACTCGGTCACGCGCGTATGCTCGCGACCGCCGCTGTCATGCAGCACCACCAGCGGCAAGCCGCGCGCGCCGTAATCCGAGAGCCACGTCTTGCCGCGCTCGTCCTTGCCCGGGCTGAGGTCGACCTTGACCTTCACGAAGCGCTGGCTCGCCTCGATCACGCGCGGGTCGCTGAAGGTGTGGCGCTCGAGCTCTCCGCAGGCCTGACACCAGCTGGCCCCGAAGTCGATCAAGAGCGGGGCGCCGTCCACACGCGCGCGCGTGCGCGCGGCAACCAGATCGTGCTCCCAGCCCGGGTGGACGGGGCGCGCTTCCAGGTAACCCACCGCCACCAACAACCCGGTCGCGGCGAGCGCGACCCCGAGCCCCTTGCGCACTCGCGCGGGCCCGCCCTGCGCAAAGCTCAGATGGATCGCGCCGAGTCCGAGGCCTAACGCGAGCAGGCCGAGGCCCAGCCCGACGTGGAACGGGTCGCGCTCGATGCGCGCGTAGCCGGGGAGCCAGGCTCGCAGAAAAAAGAGCGCGGAGGCGATCATGACCACGCCGAAGGCGCTCTTCACCCACTCCATCCAGCGTCCGCTCTTGGGCAGCCCGACCGCGAACGTACCCACGACCCAGAACAAGAGGCCGAGCCCGAGCGAGTAGGCGACCATGCAGAGCGCGCCGAAAGCGATGTTGCCCGTCGTGCCGATCCAGGGCAGCAAGAGCCCCAGCACCGGCCCGACGCAGGGCGCCGCGATCAGCGAGCTCACCATGCCGAGCACGAACGCGCCGCGATAACCGAGGCCGCCGCGGTCGCTGAGCCAGGTCGTCCACGTGTAGGGAAGGGCGAGCTCGAACGCGCCGAACATCGAAAGCGCGAGCGCCCCGAGCAAGAGCGCGAGCGCGCCTGCCACGAGCGGATGCCCGAGCTCGGCGCCGAAGATTCCGCCGCTCAGCGCTGCCACCACGCCCAACGTGGTGAACAGCGTGGTCATGCCTGCGACGAACGTGGTCGAAAGCAGCGCGCCCTCCAGCCTGTGCTGCACTTTGCGCGCGCCGAACACGCTGACTGTGATGGCGATCATGGGGTAGACGCAGGGCGTCAGCGAGGTCGCGACGCCGGCGGCGAACGACATCAAGAGCGAGCTGAAGGTGTCTCCGCGCTCGAGTGCGCGTTGAAACGACCCCGCCACGCCCGCCCCGGCATCGGCGTGCGCGGTGCGAGCGAGCAGAGTCAGACTCGCGGCCCAGATCCCTGGGCCGAACGGCATGGACGTGCGCTTCACGTGGCTGGTTATAGCGCGCGGCGGGGCCTGCGGGCGGGCCCGTTTTCGCGTGGCGGAGGGCACCAAAGCGGCAAATATTCACCCGTTTCGTGGGTTGAACCGGCGCTTCAGACGAGACCGCGAGCGCGCGCTCAGGCAAGAATGCCCCGTAACCAGCCGGAGGGGCGAAGGCATGGCGCGAAGTCGAGCAGGGCGGCTCATCGTGGGAATCTGGGCGGCGCTCGCATCATGTACGAGCGGTGCGACGAAAGAGGGTGTGCTCCCCGGCGTCGACAGCGTGGTGTTCGTCAAGCGGGCTTACCTGCGGGCGGACGGCACGCACGAGGTCACGGGCGGCGTATCTCAGGTATTCGATTACGACCGCTACTTGCCCGGACCGGGCGCCGGCCTGTTCGTGCTTTCGCCGCCGGCGCCGGACGGCAAACTGCGCGAGCTGACCGCGGGCTTTCAGGGCGTGGACATCAACGGCCTCGACCTCTCCTACGACGCGCGGCGGGTCGTGTTCTCGATGCGGACCGCGGACGACTCGCGCTATCACCTGTATCTCGCGAACATCGACGGCTCAGGCGCGGTGAAGCAGCTCACCTTCGGCGAGGCGGACGACACGCAACCCGTGTTCCTCGCAGGCGGCCGCATCGCGTTCGTGACCAACCAGCCTTACACGGAGATGGGCACGCGCGCGGATGAGTACAACCACGCGCGCCAGGTCACCCAGCTGGCGACGATCTCGGAGGCGGGCGGCGACGCCGATCGCCGGCTGTGCTCACAGAGCCTTTCGCACCATACGGGTCCGTTCGCGCTCGCCAACGGCCTGGTGGGGTATTCGCGCTGGGAGCACCTCGGGCCCGTGAACGACCTGAAGCTCTTCACCATGCGCCCCGACTGCACGCAGATGCGCGCGCTGGCCGGCCAGCACGACAAACCTTTCAACAGCATCGTGCAGGTGCGTCAGACGCAGGCGGGCGAATTCTTGGGCGTGGCGACGAGCCGCGAAGGCACCATCCAATCCGGCGCGCTCATGAAAGTAAGCGTGCCGGTGCGCGACAACACCGGGGTCAGCACGTTTGACGAACAGCACGCGACTTTTGCGAACCTGACGCCGCAAGTCCCGACCGACGATGGCCCGCCGCCGAGCGGCGTAGGGCGCTACCGCTCGCCCAACGTGCTGCCGAACAGCAGCAAGCTGCTCGTGTCGTGGGCTGATGGCGACGTGAACGAGACGGACGAGCTCGCCCAGACGGCGCCCAACTTCGGCCTCTATCTGTACGATCCGACGAGTCAGAGCCGCGCGCTCGTCTACGACGACCCGGCGCTCTGGGAGCTCTATGCGACAGCCGTGGTACCGCGCCCTGAGCCCACGCCGGTGGGCTCGATCAACGAAGGCGCCTACGATCTGACGAAGCCCGCGACGATCGGCTCGATCGACGTGCGCAACACGTCGCTCGACGAGCGCGTGACCGGCGCCGAGCTGCAAGACATGCCGCTCGCGACCGCGCTCGGTCAGGCCCAGCGCGTGCGCGTGATCGAGGGCTTCTCCTCGGAGGTCGGCGGCGGCGTGGGCCAGTTCGGCCTCACCATGCACGAGGGCGCCGCGATCTTGGGAGAACCGCCCGTCTACATGGACGGCTCCTGGCTCGCCGACATCCCGCCCTATCTGCCCGTGCACCTGCAGCCGATCGACCGCTTCGATCTGGCCGTCCGCAATCAGCTGCTCTGGATTCAAGGCATGCCCGGCGAAAGCCGGCTGTGCGGCGGTTGCCACGAAGACCGCGCGGGCGAGGTCACCGCCACCACGACGCTGGCGCAGCAGCACGGCGCGACCAACTTGGTGAAGCCCATCGCGGAGCGGATCGAGCTGCCCTGGTCGGGCGCGGCGACCGGCGGACAGGTGCAAGACGTGTTCGACGCCAAGTGCGTGAACTGCCACGCCGGCGGCGCAGGCGATCCGTTCGCCGGCCAGAGCTACACGATCACGTTCATGCTCAAGGGCAGCGATCAGCCCCAGAGCTACACGATCCCCGTGCTCGATCTGTCCTCGCGGTCGCTGAACGCCTACTACGAGCGCGAGGCGGTCACCTATCCGGCGTCGTACGTGACGTTGCTCTACCCGTCCGCGATGATGGGCGACGTGCGCGTGGAAGGCGCGCCGGTCGAGTGGGTGGTCCCCGGCAACGCGCGCGCCAGCCGCTTTATCGCCAAGGTCAACGTCAACGCCGTGACGCTGCAGCAAGACGGCAGCTTGGTCGAGACGCAAGAGTGGGCTTATCCGACGCCCGCCCATCCCGAGGACAAGGGCGTCACGCTCACGCGCGCCGAGCGCTTGACCTTGATCCGCGCCGTCGACCTGGGCGGACAGTACTACTCGCGCCGCAACCTGCCGAACGGCACCTTCACCCCTGCCGACTACACGCCGTGAGCGAGGAGCCGATCATGATCTTCCGTCAGACCTCCGCAGGTACGCTCCCCATCGCGCTCGCCGTCGCGCTCTCCTGTGCTGCGTCGGCGCGCGCGCAGACCATTCCCGAGACGCGCGAGTACAGCCGCAAGGGCGAGCTCAGCGTCGGCGCGCAGGCCCCGAGCCAGGCCGCGATGATGGCCGCCATCCAGCAGGGCTCGCCCGACAAGCTCAGAGCCACGCTCGAGTACGGCGAGCGCGTCGTGTGCACGGCTTGCGTGCCGCTGCTCGAAGACAAGCTGCTCACCAGCAGCGACACGCGCGTACGCGAGATCAGCGCCTGGTGGCTGCGGCGCCAACCGTTCGCCGCCCCAGCCATCCTCGCCGAGCTCCAGACCGCCGCGCAAAATGACCCCGCGCCCGAACGGCGCGCGCGCGCCGCCGAGGCGCTCGGCGAGTTCATGGACCGGCACGCCCTCGACATATTGATGGCGGTCGCGCACAACGACAGCGATCCGGGCGTGCGCAGCGCGGCGGTGCGCGGGTTGGCGCGGCTCAACGACGAAGGCGCGAGCCCCGCGCTCGCAGCCGCGCTCGCCGATCCTTCGCCGGACGTGCGCAAGGCCGCTCTAGACGTCGCGATCTCGACGCGTGCGTTCGGCGATCGCACGGCGCTCTTACCGTTGTTGGGCGATGCGGACGCGTCGATCCGCGCCCAAGCGGCGCGTCTGTGCGGCGAGTTTCGCGTGGCTGCGGCCGAGGACACCCTGAGCGCGATGCTGGCCGGCGATCCCGCGCCGAGCGCGCGCAAGTCCGCCGCCTGGGCGCTCGGCCGCATCGGAGGCGCCACCGGCCTCGCGACCCTGGCCCAGCGCCGCCCGCTCGAGACCGATCCGCTCGTGCAGAGCGCGATCGACGTCGCGTCGCGCATGCCGCCGCGCACGCCTTAGCACGAGTGTTTTGCCGAGTTTCCGGCGCGGCGCGCCAGGTGAGGTCGATGCGCTGCGTAGGGCGACCGTTGCCCGACGCAGCGCGCCCACGATCACCCACGAGCGCGCCGAGCAGGCGCGCAAACGCACCGCTGGCCGCGCGTGGACATGCGCGGACGCGGACAGCGGAGGCGACGAGAGGGTAGGCTGGCGGAGATGGTGAAGGGCATGCGTGCGGCGTGGGGGCTCGCTGCGCTGGGGCTGTGGACGGGCTGCGGCGAGCAGAAGCCGCCCGAGTTCACGTATTACGACGAGCGCATTGCGCCGGTGATCCGCGTCGGTTGCGCGCAGCAGACGACGGGCTGTCACGTCGCGAACGGACAGGGAGAGGCCTCGGGCAACCTCGATCTCTCGAGCTACGACAGCCTCATGCGCCGTGACGACGTGCTGCCGGCGAGCGGGCCGTATCCCGTCGGCCAGCTCTTGCTCAAGGGCGGCGACGCGCTGGTGATCCCCGTCGAAACCTTCGATCCGCCCGATCCGCAACACCCTGATCAGCGCTTCGTCTCGATCACCACGGACATCCGTCACGCCGGCGGCCACACCCTGCGTGAAGGCTCAGATGGCTACGCCAAGCTGAAGAGCTGGATCGCGCAGGGTTACGCGCGCGACGGCTCGCTCAACGAGCCGCTCAACCACAGCCAGGGCGACTGCCGTTCGGGCGCGGGCGTGCACCGCGGCTTCGATCCAGCGCAGGCGCCTGCAGACGACGATAGCTTCCGCACCTTCGTGCGCGACGTGCAGCCCATCTTGCTGCAGAACTGCGCCGGCTCGACCTGCCACGGCAATCCGAGCGCCGACCTGTACCTCAGCTGCGGTGCGAGCGACGCCGAGCAGCGCTGGAACTACTTCGTCGCGCTCGCGCACATTGATGAAACGCCGGCCTTGTCCGAGCTCCTGCGCCGTCCTCTCGCCAAGCAGCGCGGCGGCACTTTTCACGAGGGCGGCACCATCTTTCCGAACACCGAAGACAACCGCTACGCGGCGCTGCGCACTTGGATCGAGGAGCTCGTGTCGCGCGCGCCCGACTTGGTGCGCTACCAGCCCACGGACGAGGCGCAGCGCTTCTTCGGCAATTACGTGCAGCCGATCCTCATCAAAAAGGGCTGCATGTTCTCGAACTGCCACGCGCCCGCCATGTTCCACGATCTGCGCCTGCGCGGCGGCTCGCAGGGCGTGTTCTCGCGTATCGCCCGTGACCGCAACTACGACATCGCGCGGCTCATGCTCAGCCTCGAATCGCCCGATCCGAACGACAGCCGCATCATCGCCAAGAATCTCTTCCCGCCCGACCGCGGCGGCAAAGGCATCGTGCACCGCGGCGGCGCCCTGTTCGAGGACTTCGCGACGCCCGCCCGCAGCGACGCGTGCGCGAGCATCGACGTGACCGAGACCGCGCTCGACATGGTGCCGGCCTACTGCGTGCTGGTCGCCTGGCATGCGCTCGAGCGCCGGCTCGCCCAGCAACGCGGCGAGGTCGCGGCCGACGACGCAGAGCTCGCGCTCCTCTATATCTCACGCCCCCCCGAGCTCGGCGATCCGCGCGACTTCGACACCTATCGGCCCGGCGCAGACCTGCTGCGCGCCCCCTTGGCGCTGAACGGCGACGCGGCGCCGAGCTTGGGGGTCGGCACGAGCGTGCTGAGCGGCTGCGGTCTGAGCGCCCAGAGCGCCGACCTGCGCGGGCTCGCGGTCTCCCACGATGCCAAGCGCATCGCGTTCGGGGCGCGTAGCGCCGCGGATCACCCGCTGCGCCTCTACGAGGCCGACGCGACGGGAGCGAGCTGCGCGCCCATCGCTGCGCTTGCATCGCAGGACCTCGCGCGGGACGGCATCGTGCTCCACGACTTCGATCCGGCGTACGCCCCCGACGGGCGGCTCGTGTTCGCGTCCACGCGCGGCAACCTCGTGTACGGCGAGGGCCCGACGCGCACGGCCTCGCAGCTCGCCCCGAACGCGAACCTGTACGTCTACGATCCGCGCGACGGATCGCTGCGCCAGCTGACCTTCCTGTCGAACCAAGAGCTCGAGCCGAGCTTCATGACCGATG
>CAZYWR010001335.1:0-2226 GCA_964651185.1 uncultured Polyangiales bacterium | reverse complement strand
TCAACCGCGTGGTGCGCGCCAACCAAGCGGCGCTGCGCTACTGCTACGAGACCGAGGTGCAACGACAGCGCGGCCTGCACGGCAAGGTGGTCGTGCAGTGGCGCATCGATCGCGAAGGAGCCGTGCCGAGCGCGCGCGTGGCGTCGAGCACGCTCGGCAGCAGCACGGTCGAAGGCTGCTTGGTGCGCCAAGTGAAGAAGTGGCGCTTTCCGAAGCCCGACGGCGGCGAGGTCGCGGTCATGTATCCGTTCCTGTTCGGCGTCGGCGGCTGAGGCACGGGCACGTTTGCGCGTAGGAGCGTCCACGCGACCAACCGGCACGAGGCATATTTGCGTGCAGGAGCGTTCACGCGACCAATCGGCACGAGGCACGTTTGCGTGCGGGAGCGTTCACGCGACCAATCGGCCACAGTGCTTCACGCTGACCGGATTCTTCCGTGCGCGAATCCTAACCTAGCCTGACTATCAATTCGCCTTTCAGCGCTCGCGCGCTCCCCATCGGCCTTTTGTCGCTCGCGCTCGCGAAGCCGCCTGTAGTGTGGCGCCGGGTTTTTCGAACGCCGGAGATCACACGTATGCAGAGAGCAGGAGTTGTCCGCAGAACATTCCGACTGCTCGCGGCCGCGAGCTTGTGCGCCTCCGTGGCTTGCAGCGACGACGACGGCTCGAACACGAGCCAGTCGCCCGCGACCGGAAGTGATGCCGGCCTCGACGGAGCGGCGTCGGACACAGCGGTGCCGGACGCAGCGCTGTCGGACGCGGGCCCGCAGCGCTGTCCCGTGATGGTCAACGAGGCTCAATGCGATCGTACGAAGCGGCCCATCGTGTTCGTGCACGGCACCTACGCGAACGCGGACAGCTTCGCGCACCCCGCGATGTTGCTCGCGAGCAACGGCTACTGCGCGGACTGGATCCGCGGCATCGAATACAATTCGCTGATCTCCTTCCCCGACGCCGGCGCCTCCGACGCGGGCATCGCGATCGCACCCGGACTCGATGGGGGCGCGCTCGACGCGGGCATCGCTGCGGCGAGCGACGGCGGCCTCGGTGATGGCGGCGGGTTACCTCCGTTCGATCTCAGCAAGAACTACATGCGCGCAAAAGCAGCGATCGACGAAGCGATCGAACAGCTGCGCAAGGAGACCGGGTTCGACAAGGTCGATCTGCTCGGCCACTCGCAAGGCGCGGCGCACGGCGCGCGCTACGCGGGCGAAAACCCCGACAAGGTCGCCACCTACGTCAACTTGGCGGGCGGCGAGTTGGCCGCCGATCCCAGCGGCGTGCCGACGCTGTGCCTGTCCTCCACGGGCGATCGGCCCGCGCACTGCGGGACAACCAAGAACGTCATCTTCATGGACGACATGCTCGACCACTCGGGCGTCGCATCGTCGACCGAAGCGTTCATCGAAATCTATAAATTCTACAACAACGGAGAGGCGCCGAAGTACACCACGATCCAGTGCGGCGATCCCATCATGCTCCAGGGGCGCGCGCCCACGCTCAGCGATAACACGTTCTTGCCTGGATCGAAGATCGAGGTCTACGAAGTCGGAAGCGAGCCGCGCACGCGCGGTACACCGGTGACGGTCTTCAACATCGGCGCGGACGGCAACTTCGGGCCCTGGCAGGCCAAGCCCGACGTGCAGTACGAGTTCAAGCTCGTGGCCCCGGCCGGCGACACCCTGCGCACCAGCCCGATCCGCGGCTACATGCGCCCGTTCATCCGCAGCAACCGTCTGATGCGCTTCAACTTCCAGAGCGCGGATCCCAGCGCGAACTCTGCGGGCCAGGCGCTCAACGCCAACGACAGTCACGCGATCATCATCCCGCGCCGTCTGCAAAAAGCGTTCATGTACCCGCGCGACTCGCTGAAGGTCGACGGCTTCGAGGTGATTACCGCCGACAACACGCTCAACCCCATGACCGGCAGGAGCACGGTGACCGCGGCACTCTACCTCTACGACGTGGCGCCCGGCGACGGCATGTCTACCGGCAAAAAGGACACTAGCCTGAGCGGCGCGTTCGTGACGAGCGCGGACGTGTTCATGCAGGCGATGACGCCGGCGTTCATCACCGTCGTGTTCCACGAGAGCACGACGAACTTCATGTCGACGCTCAAGATCCCGAACTGGCCGTCGGCAACCGAAGGCGTGTCGGTGGTGTTCGTAGACTGTCGCGAGCGCCGCTGCGAGGCGGACGGTGCCTCGGCGGGTGGCGGGTGAGGCTG
>CAZYWR010001334.1:0-8047 GCA_964651185.1 uncultured Polyangiales bacterium | reverse complement strand
CTGGCCGCGGAGCTGCCGGTCTACTACCCAGCCGAACCGCGTTTCGCGCCGGATCTGCTCGCCGCGCTCGATGTCGAAGACGTAGAGCGCGACAAGTGGGTCGTGAGCGCGGAGGGCAGGGGGCTCGATTGGGTGCTCGAGGTGCACGTCGGCGGCGATCGCAAAAAGGACGCGGAGCGCAACGTCGCGCGCTACGCGAGCTTGGGGATCCCTGAGTATTTTCTGTACGACCGGGCGCGCAATCGCCTCCTCGCGTATCGCCTGACTTCCCCCGGCGCACGGGTCTACGCGCCGATCGTGCCGAACCACGGCCAGTACGAATCGCAGGTGCTCGGCCTCGACGTGCAGGTGGACGAGGATCGACTGCGCTTCTACGCGGGTACGGCGCTGCTGCTCGAGAGTGACGATCTCATCGCGCGTCTGCAGCAGATGGTCGATCAAGCACAACAGCGCGCAGAGGAGGAGGCGAGGCGCCGTGAGGAGGAGGCGCGGCGCCGCGAGGAGGAGGCGAGGCGCCGCGAGGAGGAGACGCGCCGCCGCGAGGAGGTCGAGCAAGAAAATGCGCGCTTGCGCGCCGAGCTCGACCGGCTCAAGCGCTAACGACTCAGAGGCCGAAGACCGGCCCCTTCGCGAGCGCGCTTTCGCGCGGTCCCGGGGGCCGCGATGCGGGCGCGCGCCGCCTGGAGCTCAGCGTACGTGAAGGGGTCACGGCGCGGGCATTCGTCACCTCGCGTCCCCCATCGCTAGACGCGACGCGATCAATCCTTGGACCGAGCTGATCGCAGGGCTCGCCGGCGCCGCCGCGCCCAGAACAGACCGCATGCGGCCACGCCTAGCAGCACCCCGAACGGCATCCGCGGCGTAGGCGCCACCGTGCAGCCGCAGCCCCCGCCTGCGAGCCGGTGATCGTTGCCAAAGCCTGCATCCTCGGGCCCTGCGTCCGGCTCTTCGGGCGGCGACCCCGCGTCCGCGACGCCGGCATCTTCCGGAGGCATCTGATTGTCGTCGGCCGGGTTGTTCGGATCGCGCTCACCGCGGTCGACGACGCCGTTGTGGTTCGCGTCCTCATCGCCGTCGAGCGCGCCGCCATGATCGGTGTCCGGGTCCACCATCGACGTGTGCGTCTTGCCGCCGTCGCTGTCGGCCACGCACAGATGCTTGTTGTTGTCCGTCGCGGGATCGGTGCAAGCAGTGCCGCGCTCCGTGCCATCCGGAAGCTTGTCTGCGTCGCTGTCGGTGTCGACCACGTTGATCGCGCCATCGCCGTCCGTGTCGTCGGCGGGGTTCGCCTCGTTGCCGTCGCGCACGCCGTCGTCGTCGGTATCGGCGTCGTTGGGGTTGGAGCCGATGCCGTTTTCGAGATCATCCGACAGGCCGTCGCCGTCGCTGTCGGTGACCGCCGTGTCGTCCGCGCCGTGTCCCACCGTGGGATCGCGCTCGCTGTTGTCGACGACGCCGTTGCGGTTGCTGTCTTCGCTTCCGTCGCGCGCGCCGCCGCGGTCCGTATCTTGGATCACGGGCGAGGTCGTGGTGGCGCCGTGATCGCCGTCGGGGATGCAGTGGCCGGGCTTCGTGTCCGGGTTGCTGCAGTCCTTGCCCGATTCGGTTCCGTCGTAGAGCGCGTCGTCGTCGCTGTCCGGATCGCGCACATTGACGAGACCGTCGCCGTCCGTGTCGTCGGAGGGATTGCGCTCGTCGCCGTCGAGCAAGCCGTCGTCGTCGCTGTCGCGATCATTGGGATTGGAGTGAAGCGTGTCCTCGGCCGCGTCCGACAGTCCGTCGCCGTCGTGGTCGACGACGGTCTTGTCGTCGGCGCCGTGCCCTGCCGTCGGATCGCGTTCGCCCGGATCCACCACGCCGTTGAAGTTGCTGTCCTCGCTTCCATCGATCACGCCGCCGTCGTCGCTGTCGCGGTCGGTGGGATCGGTCTTGGTCGCGCCGCGGTCGCCGTCGGCCCGGCAATGGCCGAGCGCCGCGTTGGTCGCGGGATTCGAGCAGTCGTAACCGGACTCCGTACCGTCGAACAGCGCGTCGTCGTCGCTGTCCGGGTCGAGCACGTTGATCAAGCCGTCGCCGTCGCTGTCTTGGAGCGCGTCCTTCTCCGCGCCGTCGGGCACGCCGTCGTCGTCGGTGTCGGCGTCGAGCGGATCGGAGCCGTGCGCGGTCTCGTCGGGATCGGCCAGACCGTCGCCATCACTGTCCATGCAGCTCATCGGCACGCCGCCGCAGTGACATGTGTGGGTCGCCAGATCGCACATGGATCCCGGACCCGGGCACTGCTTATCCTGCATGCACTGCACGCACACGGGTGGCATTTGCGTGGTGTCGCAGAAGGGCGTGCTGCCGCCGCAATGGGCATCCGTCTGACAGCCCGCGACGGGGATTTCCGTCGGCGTGGTGCCGGGCGTAGAAGAGTCGGCGTCCGTCAAGGTCGTCACCGACGGCGCACCGCGCGCGCCCTTGGCATCGATTTGACCTTGGTTCGAGATGACGCCGCGCGTGGTCGCGTCGACCTTGACCTGGAAGGTCACGAGCACCTTGCCGCCGACCGGGATCGAGCCGCCGGCGCTCGACGTCGCGCCGGTGCCGATGCGTACGGTGAGCTGACGCTTGGTCGCGTCGTACTCGCCCTGATCGTCGCCGGCCGCGTCGGTCTTCATGCTCGTGTCCATGCCGCTCGTAACTTGGATCGAGCCGGGCACGAACGTGACGCCCGTGGGAAGCGGATCAGTGACCACGGTGGCAGCCGAAGCGTCGTTGCCGTTGTTGATCACGGTGATCGTGTACTCGAGCGTCTCGCCGGCCAAGAGCACGCCGCCGTTGACGTCCTTCACCTCTTTCAGCGAGCCCACGAAGTCGGGCCGGAAGGTCGAGATCGACGTGATGAACGCGCCCAAGAAGTAGACATCGAGCGAGCTCGTCGCCTGCAAATCGACGGAGGTCTGCCCGGCCTTCATGCGGTCGGTGACGTCGACGACGTCGAGATCCATGCCCGCCATGGTGCGAGGCCCGCCCGTGAGCTGCGGGAGATCGCCGGCCTGACTGACCGCATTACCCAGCCAGGAGCGCGTGCCGTTGAAGAAGTTGTCGACCGGGTTGAGCGCGTCGGTCAGGCGATCGGCGTCGTCGAGCGGTGCCGTGCCGAAGCGCAGCGAGTCGCCCGAGAAGACGTCGTCGCCCTCGTACACGATCGCGCCGAACTTCGCGTCGAACCCAGCGTTCGGAACGAGAAAGCCCGAGAGCGAGACCGCCGAGGGCGTGAACTGATCGACGCCGTCGAGTCCGTCGAAGATGGCCAGGTTGCGGGGCGGCTCGCTGTCGAGCCGATAGAACACGACCAAGCTCCAGCCACCGAACAGCACGTCCTCGGAAGCGTCCGGGAAGCTGTTCACGTCGACCCCGGAGATGCGGTAGGCGCCGCGCCCGTTCGCCCGTACGAGTCCAGTCACGTCGGCGACCGATTGGTAGACCACGTCCGGGCTCCCAGCCTGCGGCAGCGTGTTCGACGAGATGGCGGCGACCGCTTGACTAAACACGGTAGGCCGCTCGAGCACGACGGTCGCGTCGGCCGCGGTGCCCGCGTGACGCGCACCCCAGTACAGAAACGCGTGCGTCACCTCGGCACCGTTCGGCAGGTCGAGGAACGCGGTGCTGCGCGCCTGGTCCGGCGTAATGCTGCTGTCGGCCTGCGCTGCGCCGGTGCTCGGCGCGTCCGAGCGCCAGAACACATCGGGCGACGAGTCGTTGGGATCCACGCCGCAGTTGGCGGGATCGCTCGGGATGGTGCCGACCACGGGGGAGGGCGCCGGCCCGGGCGACATCGCGCAGTCCCAGCCGAGCGTGTTGCCGATCAATAAGAAGTCGCCGCGCTGGTTGACCTGCACGCGCAACCGTTGATCGGCGCGAGCGAGCGAGGGCGGCAGCGCCAGCGCGGCCAGCGCGCACGCGAGCCAAGCGAGCCGGGAGAAGACGGAGAAAATACGCTGTTGCATGATCTTACTCCTGCCCCGCGTCGATCGGACGCCCGCTGAGATCCGTGGGCTTGTCGTTGATCTCTTTGATGTGGAACTCGACCCGTCGGTTTTGCGCGCGCCCTTCCTCCGTGTCGTTGCTGGCGATCGGACGCTCGAGGCCCCAGCCGTAGCTGGTGAGCCGGATCGGCTCGATGCCATGGCTCGTCAGCCAGCTCAGCACACTCATCACGCGCCGCTCGCTCAGACCCTTGTTGTAGGCCGGACCGCCGATGTGGTCGGTGTGGCCTTCGACGGAGACCTTGGTGATCTCGGGGTGCTCCTTCAGGATGGTCAAGACCGCCTGCATGATGCCATCGCTCTCGGGCAGGATCTCCGCGCTGTTGAAGCGGAACTTGATCTGCTCGATGATCTTGATCTGACCCGCCTCGATGCGCGCAGGCGGGCAGCCGTTCTTCTTCGGATCTTCGTTGGGCGGGCCGGGTGCATCGGGGCACGCGTCGTGCTCGTCGAAGATGCCGTCGCCGTCGCGGTCGCGCAGCGGACAGCCGTGCTTCTTGGGATCGTCGCTCGCCACGCCCGGCTCATCCGGGCATGCGTCGACGTCGTCGAGGATGCTGTCGCCGTCGCGATCGCGGATCGGACAGCCGTTCTTGCGCGGATCCGGGCTGCGTACGCCCGGCTCGTCCGGGCATGCGTCGTCGCCGTCGAGGATGCCGTCGCCGTCGCGATCGGACGGCTTCGGTGGCATTCCGGGTGCCCACTCGAGCGAGGCGAGCGCGCGCACCTCAGGCGTGCCGAAGCCCTGCGTGAAGCCCGCGCCCACCCCCGCGCCGATGCGGATCAAGTTCGCGATCAAGTAGTGCAAGCCGAACACACCCTCGAGCGGCGTGCCGCGCTCGCGAAAGAGCCCGCCTTTCACCACCGTGGACCCGTACACCTCAGGCCCGATCAACAGTTTGTCGTTCGCAGCGCGGATGCCGATCGCCGCGCCGAAGGCGAGCTCGCTGCCGATGTCCGAACCCGCGAACGAACCGTCCTGCGCGCGGTAGTTGAAGCCCACGCGCGCCGCGTAGTTGAAGCGCGCGAGCTCGCCGGCCAACGCGAAGTGAGGCGCCACGCGCACCTTCCCATCCCCGGTGAACGCGCTGCGGCCGCCGGTGGGCGCCCAGACCGAAGCGCCGATCGCCCCCGTGATCGGACCGCGGTACTCTCCGAACAGCCGGACGTCTGCAGACAACCTGACGTCACCGATCGCCGCGCCTTGGTTGACGGAGTACTGCTGCACGCCGGCCAAGCCGTTGTTCCCTTTGACGAGCGGCGCGAAGGGCAAGTTCACGCTCAGGCGCAGCCGGTCCGCCAACACCAGGCTCGCCCCGGCGTGCAGGAACAGCTGGTGCTTGACCAGCGTGTCGACCTCTTTGCCGTTGGCATCGTAGAAGACCAGCGGCTTGTAGCCGTAGTCGGCGATCACGCCCGCCGCGCCGCGCACCTTGCCGCGCAGGTCGAGGCTGTCGAGCGTGAACCACTCGCTGCCGCGCTCCGACGGCTCGAAGCGATCGATGGCGAAGCCAGAGACCGGAGACTGCGCGTGTGCCACAAAGCTCAGACAGCTGGAGAGCAGCGCGACGGCGAACGACAGGCGGGCGTACTTCATGCGAATGGCACGGCTCCTTGCGCACGCAGCGAACTGCATGGGAAGCGGGCTTCGTCGGGGGACCAAGCCCGCGGTTGTCGGCGTCGCAGAGGCGCCCACGCACGCCTCTGTCTCGAGCCGCCAGACCTTACACCAGGCGCCGACATGTAGGCAGGCAGATCGCCCCGAGCTGCGCGGTTCGGCTCGGCTGTGGCTGGATCTTTTCGCTTCCGCCGCAGCAGTTGTTCCGTGCCTTACGAACGCAGGCTCTTCAGGGTGCGCAATTTATTGGTCACATCGAGCGCGGCGACTTTGTATGCCTCGGCCAAGGTTGGGTAGTTGAAGACCGCGTCGACCAGGTAGTCCACGGTCCCGCCGCAGCCCATCACGGCTTGTCCAATGTGCACGCCCTCGGTGGCGCCGGTCCCGAACAGGTGGACACCGAGCAACTTGCGATCTTCCGGCGACACCAACAGCTTCAACATGCCGTAAGAATCGCCAGCGATTTGCCCGCGCGCGAGCTCGCGATAGCGCGACACGCCAACTTCGTAGGGCACGGACGCGTCGGTGAGCTCGGCCTCGGTGCGGCCGACGTAGCTGATCTCCGGAATGGTGTAGATGCCGATCGGCATCGACGGCCCGAGCGCCGGCGTCGGTTCGCCGAAGGCGTGATAACTGGCCAGGCGACCTTGTTCCATCGAGGTCGAGGCGAGCGCCGGAAACCCGATCACGTCTCCCACTGCGTAGATGTTCGGCATCGAGGTGCGATAGTGCTCGTCGACCTTGATACGGCCGCGATCATCGACCGTGAGTCCAATCTGCTCGAGCCCGAGTGCGTCGGTCGCGCCCACGCGCCCTGCCGAATACATCACCGCGTCGGCGGGGATCGTCTTGCCGCTCACGAGGACGGTGAGGGTCCGTTCGTGGTGCAGCTCGACCGCAGCGACCGTCTCGCGAAAGCGGAAGGTCACCGCCAACTCGCGCAGGTGGTACTGCAGCGCTTGCACCACCTCTTCGTCGCAAAACTCGAGCATGCGATCGCGCCGCTCCACCACCGTGACCTTGCTGCCCAGCGCGGCGAAGATCGACGCGTACTCGATGCCGATCACGCCCGCGCCCACGACCACCAGCGAAGCCGGCACGCGTTGCAGGCAGAGGATGCCGTCCGAGTCGACGACCCGCTCGCCGTCGAACGCCACGTGGGGCGGCCGCGCCGGGCGCGTGCCCGTGGCGATCACGATTTTCTCGGCGGTGACCTTGATCTCGCCCGCGCTCGGCTGCTCGCGGTGCGGCTCGCGTGCGGAGCCGACCGCGACGGTGTGCGGGTCGAGGAAGCGGCCGCGGCCGCGCAAGAGCTGCACGCGGTTGCGCGCGAGCTGATCCTGCACGACCTGGATCTCGCGCGTCACCACGTGCTCGGTGCGCGTCGAGAGATCGGCCATGGTGATCTCGCTCTTCACGCGGTAGCTCTGGCCGTAGAGCTCGCGCTGCGAAAGGCCGCTCAAGTAGAGCACGGCTTCGCGCAGCGTCTTGGACGGGATGGTGCCCGTGTTGACACATACGCCGCCCACCACCTCCGAGCGCTCGACCACGCACGCGCGCTTCCCGAGCTTGGCGGCCGCGATCGCGGCCTTTTGTCCTCCGGGTCCGCAGCCGATCACGAGCAGGTCGTAGTCGAACACTCCTCACCTCGCCCGAGGCCCATAGCACAGCCACGTAGCGAGCTCGCCTCCGCGCGGTAACCGACCGGGCTTGTCGGCGCGCTCAGCGCTGGTCGCGGTACACCCGCGGCACGCGCGTGTTGATGTTGGTGAGCACCTCGTGCGGGATGGTGCCCGCCCAAGCGGCGAGCTCCTCGATGCGGATCGCCCCGCCCTCGGCCTCGCCGAGCAGCACGACCTCGTCGCCGTTGTACGCGCTCCCCGCGCCGATATCCGCCATGATCTGGTCCATGCAGATGCGGCCCACCACGGGGGCGCGGCGCCCGCGCACGATCACCTGCGCATGCCCGCTCATCGCGCGCGCGTAACCGTCGCCGTAGCCGACGGGCAGCGTGATCAAGCGCGTCGGCGCGTCGGGCGTCCAGGTCGCGCCGTAGCTCACGGGATCGCCTGGCCGAACGACCTTGAAGAAAACCACGCGCGTCACCCAGCGCAGCGCTTGGCGCACCGGTAACGTGAGCGGCAGATCGAGCGCCGGGCTCGACCCGAACAGCAGGATCCCCGGCCGCACGAGATCGAGATAGCTCTCGCGGAGCTGCAAGATCGCGCCCGAGTTGGCCGCGTGCCGCAGCGGCACCGGCAAGCTGCGCCGCTCGTAGAAGCGTAAGACCTCGAGGAAGCGCTCCAGCTGAAGCCGCGCGCGCGTCAGGTCGCGCTCGTCGGCGTTGGCGAAGTGCGTGAAGATCCCTTCGATCTCGACGTGTCGCGCGCGCAGCGAC
>CAZYWR010001333.1:0-4469 GCA_964651185.1 uncultured Polyangiales bacterium | reverse complement strand
GTCTCGAGGCTCCCGATCACCTCGCGTACGAAGCGTTCGATCTCGACCATGAAGGCGTCGAGCTGCGCGCGCCCGCGCTCGACCTCGCGCAGCTTGTGCTCCCATTCTCCCGTCATGGCGGGGCTCTTGACGTGCGGGTGGACCGCGTCGATCAGCCGCGCGCCTTCGGGCGTGCAGCGCAGGGTCTTGTCTTCGCGCAGCAGAAAGCCGCGCGCGAGCAGGGTCTCGATGATCGCAGCGCGCGTCGCCGGCGTGCCGAGCCCGCGTTCGCGCATGGCGTCCGAGAGCTCCTTGTCATCGAGCGCGCGGCCTGCGGTCTCCATCGCCGTCAACAAGCTCGCTTCGGTGTAATGCGGCGGCGGTCGCGTGCGCTTTTCTTCACAGCGCGCCTCGCGCACGACCAGCGGCTGGCCGGCGGTGAGCACGGGCAAGGTGGGCTCGTCCTCGCCGCGCCGCGCCTTGACGTCGAGCCGGCGATGACCGAGCTCGAGCACGGTCGTGCCGACCGCGCGATAGCGATCGAAGATCTCTCCGTTCGCGATCTCGACGCGCACCGTGGTCACGGCCCAGACGTGATCGCTTTGATAGGCCGCCAGCAGCCTGCGCACGATGAGGTCGTACAGCTTGTGCTCGTCACTTCCGCGCGCGAGCCGGCTCGGCTTGCCGGTGGGGATGAGCGCGTGGTGATCGCGCACCGCTGCGTCGTCGACGAAGCGCCTTCCGAGCGGCCGCTCCAAGCTCGCCGGCTCGAGCAGCTCGCGATAGGGCTCCGCCACCGCGGCCAGTACGGCCGGCAGCTCGCGCGCGGCTTCGCTGGTGAGATGCCGGCTGTCGGTGCGCGGGTAGCTGATCAGCTTGTGCTGTTCATAGAGGCGCTGCGCGAGCTCGAGCGTGCGGCTCGCCGATAGACCGTACAGGCGGCTGGCGTGACGCTGGAGCTCAGTCAGGTCGTAGAGCAGCGGCGGGCGCGCGCGCTTTTCCTCGCGCTCGCAGCTGTGGACGCGCGCACTGCCGGTGAGCGCCCGCGCGCGAATCTGCTCCGCCTCGTCGTCCACCGCGAGCCGCGCGGGCTCGGCGTCCTCGTGGCTGCGCACGTAGCGCGCTTCGAAGCTCGGCGCGCTCTCCTGCGCTTCGCATGCGGCTTGGATGGCGACCTCGAGGTAGGGCTCCGGAACGAACGCGGCGATCGTGCGATCGCGCTCCACGATCATGGCGAGCGTCGGCGTTTGCACGCGGCCCACGCTCAGCGGCCCGCGCCGCGGTTCGCGCGCCACCAGCGTGTAAGCGCGCGACAGGTTCATGCCCACGAGCCAGTCGGCGCGGCTGCGCCCGCGCGCGGCGTCGGCGAGGGGCGTGTACGCCGACGTGTCGCTGAGCTTGCGAAAGCCAGCCCGGATCGCCTCGTCGGTGAGCGACGAGATCCAGAGCCGCTTGATCGGCCGCTCCGGACGCGCCTCGACGCCCGCGAGTTCAGCGATGTAGCGGAAGATGAGCTCCCCCTCGCGGCCCGCGTCGGTCGCGCACACGATTTCGCGCGCCTCGGGTGAGGTCATGAGCCGGCGCACGATCTCGAACTGCGCGCGCGTCGCCTCCAGCACCTGGAGCGGCCAGCGCTGCGGCAACATGGGCAACGTCTCGAAGCGCCAGCTCTTCCAGCGCGCGTCGATCTGTTCGGGCGCGGCCAGCGCGACCAGGTGTCCGATCGCCCAGGTGACGGCGTATCCGCCGCCGCGCAGCACCCCCTCGGCGCGCTGGCGTGCCCCCAGCACGCGCGCGATGTCGCGCGCCACGGACGGCTTCTCGGCGACTACGACGATCACGAGCCTCAGGTATCGCGCGGCGATCCCCGAGACAAGTTCCGGCCCGTGACACGCCGCGGTGAATGACGGCGCTCGCCGCCGCAGATCGAGCGTCGGCGCGCAGGAAGGTTGTGGGCATGCGCCCGACGATGTTGCGCCCGGCGTGCAGATTCGGCGGTCCTGGGTACGCGAGCGCGCCTCGTTTCATGCCCGCGGCCGCCGCGACGCAGCGCCTCGTGCGCGTGGGCGCAGGCGCTCACAAGGCGCGTTTCGAGCGGGCTATCGCGCGCGGTGCTCGCGGGAAAGATGCGCGAGCGAACGCGCCCGCGCGCGCTCGACGCGCGCTTCGTGGCCGCGCCCACCGCGCTCGAGCAGGTCTGCGTAGAGAAGCCGATAGGCCGCGTGCCGCGGTCGCGCCCGAATCGCCGTGCGGAGCCAGCCTTCGGCGCCTTCCAGATCGCCCTGTGCCAGTCGCACCTGCGCCAGGCCGGCCGCGGCCGGTGCGCGATCGCCTCCGAGCTCCGCGGCGCGCGCGAACAGTGCCTCGGCCAAGCGCTCTTTGCCCGCGGCGAGCGCCCGCGGCCCCTCTTCTAGGATCGCCTCGCGCAAGCGCTCGGGCTGGCCCGAGAAGCGGCGCTCGTTGCGTTCGATGGTGTCCCGCTCGTCGGACTGCGGGCGCTCGGGCTCCGACGGAGACTTGGCCGCAGGCGCGCTCGCGGCTTCCGGCACGGAGATCCCTTCGACGCCGCGCATCTCCCGCTGCGGCTCCGCGGCGGTGCTCGCTTGTTCCAGCGCTCCGCGCAGATCTCGAGACGCTGCGCGCTCTCCCCCGGTCGCGCCGGACGGCGCGCGGTCGGTGGCGCCCGATGCCAGTCGGGGTGCGCCGACGCGTGCATCGGCGCGCGGAAGCAGGGCGTGCGGCGCGCTTCGGTAGCTGAGCAATGAGGTCAGGCTGGCCGCGATGACCACCGCGAACACGCCGAGGCTCGCCATCGGCAGGCGCCGCGCCAAGGGGCTCGGAGCCGGGGGATCGAGCGCGGGGAGTCGAGGCGGCTTGGGCAGACTGCGTACGCCCTGCGCGAGCGGCAGCAGCTCCTCGATGTCGGCGGCGAAACCTCGCCGCGCGGGCCCGGCCGACGAGGCAGACGGGACCGCTCGCACCGTGTCGCGCGCGGGCTTGGCGGGTGCAAAATGGCTCGGCGCCGCTCGTTCGCGGCCCGCTCCTAGGCCGGGGGGCCAAGCCGCAGCCGCCCGCTGCTCCGGGCGCCTGCGCGCTGGACCCGGCGCGTCGGGCCGTGTTCCTGCGCTCGGAGGGCGCCGATCCAAGCTGGCGCGCAGCTCTGCCGCCGGAGCGGGGACCTGCGGCAGGGCGTCCCGCTGGCTGTCCGGCGCGGCGGCGTGGCTGCTGGGAGGGCGCGAGTTCGAACGGGGTGCTCCAAACGCGGAAGGGCGTACGCTGGTGCGGTTGGGGCGGGTGGCCGTGCGGCTCTCGGCGCGCGTCCAGTCGCCGCTGATGTCCTCGCGCTGGTGACTCGGCGTCCAGTCGTCGCTGGACTCGCTCTCGTTCTGCGCGTTCCAGTCGCCGCTGGGGGCGCGCGAACGTTGCGCGGTCGCCGGCGCCTCGCTGGCGTCCGCGTCGCTCGTTCTGCGGTCCGCGCCCTGCGCAGCACGCGCGCCGTGCGGCGCGACCGCGCGCTTTTGCGTGCGATCCGGCGCTTCGTCTGCGTCGGATTCAGGCCGTTCTCGTCGGACCTCGGTCGCCATGCGCTATATCCGCTCGCCTCGGGCGCAGCATGCCCGAAGCGGCGGCAAAAATCAGTAGGCAGCGTGAGCAAACCAATCTTTTGCAAGGCCTCGACGCAACGTGCCTCGGATTCGCGCCCCACGGCGGCGTTGCGGGCGCTCAGGGCGCCGTGCCAAGCCAGCGGCCGATGCGCGCGCGCATGTGCTCGGGGATACGGGTCGGACGTCCCTCCGGGTCCAGGATGGCGTGATCCGTTTCGGCCAGGGCCACCAGCTGGTCTTGAACCGTAAGCCGGTACGCGAAGCCGAGGGAAGCTTGGCGCGCCCAGGCGAGCCAGCAGCTGATCTCGACATTGTCCGCAAAACGGCACGGACGCTTGTAGCTGACGAGGGCGCGCGTGACCGGCACATGGATGCCTTCGGCGATGTATTCGAGGTAAGGCCGATCGTGCTCGGCCAGGAACTCGACCCGCGCGTGCTCGAGAAAACGAAGGTAGTTCGAGTGATGGACGACACCCATGGCGTCGGTCTCGTAAAAGGCCACGGTGTGGCATGCGCGCGTCACGAGCGCGCCGGGAGGTGGGGAGAGCTTCGCCTTCGCTGGCATCGGGCTCGCTCCTGCTGTAGCCCGGCCCCGGAGTCAAGCTACGCTCCCACCCATGCCCGGCACAGATGAGGAGTGCATACAGGGACGGCGGATTCAAGTCGTAGAGCGCCGCCTCCCGCGGCGCGATGGTCGCGTCGAGCTGCGCCAGATGGTGGTGCATCCCGGCTCTGTGCTGGTGCTGCCCGTGCTCGATGACGGGCGAATCGTCATGATTCGCAACTGGCGCTTCACGGTCGAGCGCGCCCTGATCGAGCTCCCGGCCGGCACGCTCGAACCGGGCGAGGAGCCGCTCGCGTGCGCGGCGCGCGAGCTCGAAGAGG
>CAZYWR010001332.1:0-6322 GCA_964651185.1 uncultured Polyangiales bacterium | reverse complement strand
GTGCTCGCCGCGCTCGCCGCCGAAGCGCCCTCGAGTCGGCCGACTGCCCCATGACGATGCCAGAACGCGTGGTGTGCACGCACGCGTTGGACTCCTCTTCACCGATTAGGCCTCATCAGCGATCTTCGACCTTACTCTAGGGGGCCGAGCTACAACAGCAAAGACACGGCGAAGAAGAAAAGAGAACTTTGATCCATCTCAAACCGGAGCAGACCCCACCTCAGCTGGTCGTGCTCTCGATCGACGAGCGCGAGACGACGCGTACGCTGTTGGCAGCGACGTCGCTTCCGCACTGGCGCTGGGACGTCGAGTACGCGAGCGGCCTCATGTGCCTCGACGGCCGCTGCACCAATCTCGACGGCTTGATGAGCATGTAGCGACATCGGCGGCGGGGGCTCCGGCGCGGTCGCCCGAGCCGGGGGTGCTGGCCAGTCTCAAGTCAGGTCCGGCGCCGGCGCGCACGCAGCTTTTCTTGTGACGGCGGGTGCAGCGTAATAAATGATGGAGGGGTGAGGCACTCGCTCGGGGGCATCCTGCTCATCCTCGCCGTCGGCTCGGCGGTAGCCATCGGCGCAAAGCGCCTGGGCATCGCCTACAACGTCGCGCTGGTCCTGGTGGGCCTGCTGCTCGTGCTGCTGCATGTGCTACCGGCGGCGCCGCTCGACCCCGAGCTGATCATGATCGGCGTGCTGCCGGTGCTGGTGTTCGAGGGCGCGCTGTTCGCCAATTTCGATCACCTGCGCGAGAGCAGCAAGCCCGTGCTCACGCTGGCCATCCCGGGCGTGGCGCTCGCGCTGTTCGGAACGGCGACGGTCGCGAAATGGGCGCTCGATCTGCCCTTCGCGGTCGCCCTGCTGCTCGGGGCCATCCTGGCCATCACCGACACGGTCAGCGTGCTGCTCGCGTTCCGCGCCGTCAGGGTGCCCAAGCGCCTGGCGGCCATCATGGAGGGCGAGAGCCTGTTCAACGACGGCACCGCCCTGGTGCTGGTCGCGACCACAGCCGCGATCGCCACGGGCGCGCACACGAACGCCGTGGAAACCTCGAAGGCGCTGCTGGTCGCGATCGTGGGCGGCTTGCTGGTCGGCGCGGCGTTCGGCGCCCTCGGCTCGGCGATCCTGCGCGCCACGCCGGATCACCTGACGGCGGCGTTGGTGTCCATCGTCGTGGTGTTCGGGGCGTCGCTGCTGGCGGAAGAGATCCACACCTCCGCCGTCATCGCGGTGGTGGTGGTGGGCCTGGTGCTCGGGCGCACCGCGCGCCATGCGCTTCCGTCCTCGCACATTCTGGCGCTGCACGGCTTCTGGGAGACCATCGGCTTCGGGCTCAACGTCCTGGTATTTCTGTTGGTCGGAATGCAGATCGACGCGGCGTCGCTGCTGGCCGAAGCTCCGGCCATCATGCTGGCGCTTGGGGCGATGCACGTGGGGCGTGCGCTCGCCGTGTACGGGAGCTTCGCCGGCCTCAGGCTGCTGGCGCGGGAGCATGTACCCATGACCTGGCAACACGTGATGGTGGTGGGCAACATCAAAGGTGCGCTGTCGATGGCCGCGGTGCTCGCGCTGCCGCAGTCCGTGCCCTCCCGCTCGCGGCTCGTGGCCATCGTGTTCGGGGTGACGTTCGTCACGCTCATCCTCCAGGCGCTGCCGTTCGCTCGCCTGCTGCGCTGGTTGGGTGTGATCGGCCGCGGCTCCCGCGCCCAGCTCGAGGACGCGCGCGTCAAGCTGGTCGCGGCCCGCAGCGGCCAGGCCGAGCTCGACGCGCTGCTCGCGGCGGGTCTGATGTCGAGGCGCGCGCACGCTGAGCGCAAGGCAGAGCTGCAGCGCGATGCGCTCGAGGCCGAAGGTCTGCTGCGCGAAGCGGAGCTCGAGCGCGACGACATCCACGTGGAAACGGCGGTCCTGCAAGCTCAGCGCGGCGCAGTCGTGGAGTCAGCCCACCGCGGCGTCCTCGACACTGACTCGGCCCATGCGCACGTCGCCAGTCTCGACGAACGCATCTTACGCGCCCGCGACCGGGCGGAGGCGTTAGAGTGAGAATCATCATCGTAGGCGGCGGATTCGCCGGGACCAACCTGGCGCAGGTGCTCGGGAGCGCAGGGCATGCCGTGACGCTGGTGGACCGCGACCCCAACATCGTATCGCGAGGCTTCGCGGAGTTCGGCCTTGCCACCATCGCGGGCGACGGGACCGACCCGCAGGTGCTGCGCGACGCGGACGCCGGCCGGGCCGACGTGGTGGCGGCGATGCTGCGGCGCGACGCCGACAACCTGGCGATCGGCGTGATCGCGCGCAGCCTGGGCGCCAAGCGCATCTTGACTCGGCTGCGGGACCCCGCGTACCGCGGCATCTACGCTAGCGCCGGCATCGACGAGGTCTTCGGCGCCGTGGAGACCATGGTGGGCGCGCTCAGCGTCGCCATCGAGCACCCCCGCATCCGCCACTCGATGGTCCTGGGCGGCGGCGCCTCGATCGCGTTCGAAATCGAGGTGCCCGCCGGCGGGCGGCAGTCGGGGAAGACGGTGCGCGCCATCGGGACCGACCCGCAGTTCCCGCGCGGCGCGGTCATCGCAGGCATCGCCCCCGCCGACGGCGACGTCATCGTTCCACGCGGCGATGATGTCGTACGACCAGGAGACGTGGTGCTGCTGGTGGCGCGACGCAACGACGTGGCCGCCGCCATCGATTTCTTCGCGGACGCTCCATGAGCCGCTTGCGGGCTTCGTCCGGCCCAGCGCCGATGCTCCGCTCCTTGCTGCTTCTACGCCATCGCTGTCGAGGTCGTCGCTTCGGAGCTGGGCGCAGCGCACGCGGGGGGCGTGCTCTTCAAAGTGCTGGATGACCCCTAGCCACGCGGCGACAGCATGAGAACGCGTGGCCGCGGGCGGTCGGCCGCGGCCACGCGGTGAGCACATCGAACCTGTACGCGAGCACCAGACGCCGCGCGCGTCGTGACAGACGCGCACGTGGGACGAAACGGTTGTCACACGCTGGCCGACCTCCGCGCTCGCGCCCGCCGCGGGGCCGTCCGCAACGCTGTTTTCCGGCTGGCACCGCCGATGCAGCCAACAAGCGAAACGGCGCCGCGCCGCTTACCCGTGCGGGACCGCAGACTCATTCTACTCGTTGCCCACGATGACCTCGCTGTCGTACGAAGAGTACCGCGCGCAACATCGCTTTCCCGCGCTAGACGGTCTGCGCGGGATCAGCGTGTTGCTCGTGATCACCTGCCACCTGGCGCCGCATCCGCTGTGGGTCACGCTCAACGGCGAGCTTGGCGTGCAGATCTTCTTCGTGCTGAGCGGATATCTGATCACGACGTTGGCGCTGCGCGAAGAGGCGCGCTTCGGGCGCGTGGCGATCCGCGCCTTCTTCGTGCGGCGCTCGTTTCGTATCATGCCGCTTTACTATCTCGTGCTCGCGGCCTACTTCGCGCTGCTCCTAGGCTGGGGTGCATGGTCGGAAAAGCGCGCGTTCTCGCTGCGGAACCTGGCCGCGTACGTGCTCTATTGTCAGGAGCTCCCGTTCCTCGACCAGCCCGGACGCATGATCTTCGCGCACAGCTGGAGCCTCGGCATCGAAGAGAAGTTCTACCTCTTCTGGCCCTTGTTCGCGTTCGTGCTCGGCGCCGCTGTGCCGCGCCTGCGTTTCGGCGCAACGGCCATGGTGGCGGCTTCATTCGCCGTCGCGCCGAAGCTCGCGTGGGTTTACTTCCCGACCTGGATTTGGCTCGGCCACTGTCTCTTCAACTATCACACCATCCTCGTGGGCTGCCTGCTCGCGTTCGTGCTGCACGATCAGCGCTGGTACCAGCAGGCACGTTGGCTCGGAAGCGCGCGAGGAACGTGCGTCAGCGCCGCGTGCTTCGTGGCCGTACACATTTCGCTCCTGACGTTCGAACGCCTTCGATATCTGTATCCGATCGCCACCGCTTTCTTGATCGCGTCGCTGGTGATGAGGCGCAGCGCCCGCCTGCTCGGGTCGAGCCCCCTGGTGCTCCTCGGCGTGCTTTCGTACGGCATGTACCTCACGCATTGGTTGTGCATCGAGCTCGCACAGCGATGGGTGCCCATGACCGCCGGGCCGCTGTCGACAGCCTTACTGATCTTCATGTTGGCTGCCGCAGGTTCAGTTGGCGTCGCCTACGGTCTGCACGTCGCGATTGAGAGACCCCTCATCGCGTTCGGGCGCACGTTTGCTGCACGACTCGGCGGCGACGCGCGACGCGTTCGCTTCGGTCGAGGCTCTTACGCCGAGCCGACTGCGGGCCTCTCACGCACCGAAAGATCTTCGAGCGCTCCGTGGGCGTGAAGCGCGAGCGGCGCCTCGCGGCGGAAGAACGCGACCGTCCACCGCTCGCCGCTTCCTAGACGCCTGGTCACGCTCGCCGAGCGCGAACAGAACCGGCGCTCGGAACCGCTTCCCGCACGCGAGAAGTTTGCGCGCCGAAAGGCCACGGCTCGCAGGGTTTTCGCTGGCCCGCCATTCCTGCGCGAAGAGCGCTCCGCCGCGCGCGAGCCACCACCCCATGCGCGCACGTTATCCGCTCGGCACGAGGCTTGCTCAACGACGCAGGCGTGAAGCGCGCGATACAACGGACCGAGCATCGACCCCCCGTCGAACATCGTCGCGTCTGCGCGCTGCGCGCGATCTTCGTGCTTCACCTGCTTTGCTGCGCCGGTTGCGCCACCGTGCACTTCGACGGCCAACACATTCGTAAGCCGCTCGCCAGTTATCGCGTCGGCGTGCTCGATCGCAGCTGGCGGCGCCTCGCGGTCGAACACGGGGATTTGGCCTTTCAACGGCCGCGCGACGGCGTCATCAGCGTCAACGCAACCTGTGAAGATTACGACGACGTCCCCACGTCGGTGCTCGTGAACCAGCTCCTGTTCGGCACCACCGAGCGCGTGTTCGCGGTCGACGAAGAGGTCACCTTGGATGGCCGCGGCGCACGCCACGCGGTGCTCGATCTCGAGCTCGATGGGGTGCCGGTGCGCGCCGAAATCTACGTGCTCGCGCGCAACGGCTGTTTGTTCGACCTCGCTTATGTAAGTCAGAGAGCAGCGCCCGCGCACGAGACATTCGCCCGCTTCGTCCGCGACTTCCATGTCGAACGAGCCGGCCATGACTGAGCGGCGCCTGCGCTTTGCCCAGCGCTGGGAGGCGCCTCTGGTGCGCGGCCTGGCCATGCTCGGCGGCGTCTTCAAGCTATCGATGCAGACATTCACGCGCGGGCTGCAGCGGCCTTGGAGTGTCGCCCCGATCGCCACCCAGGTGGTGCAGATCGGACTTCGCTCCATGCCCATCGTCGTTCTGACCTCGGTCTTCTCTGCGATGGTCATGACGGTACAATTCGCGCTGCAGCTCGCGCGCTTCGGCGCGAAGAGCTGGGTCGGTACAGTCATCGGCGTGTCGCTCGCGCGTGAGCTCGCGCCCGTGCTGACCGCGCTCACCGTCGGCGGGCGAGTGGGAGCCGGCATCGCCGCCGAAATCGGCGCGATGGCGGTCACCGAACAGATCGAGGCGATGCGCGTGCTCGGCGCAGACCCAGTTAAGAAGCTGGTGGTGCCGCGCGTGCTGGCCGCGATGCTGACCTTACCTCTGATGACCTCGACGGCGGTCGTGATCGGAGTGCTCGGCGGCGCGGCGATCGCGTCGGTCGACTCTGGCGTCCATGCCGCGCGCTTCTACAACTCCGCGCTGCACGCGGTGACCTTGGCCGACTTCTTCTCGGGTCTCGCGAAGACGGCGTTCTTCGGCTTCAACATCGCGATCGTGGGCTGCTACTTGGGGCTCTGCACGCGCGGCGGCACGGAGGGGGTCGGCCGCGCGACGACTGAGACCGTCGTGGTGACCTCCGTGGTCACGCTGATCGGAGACTTCTTCTTGACCAAGCTCGTCTTGGACTTGGGCTGGGGTTGAGATGCCGGCCGCCATCCGCTTCGACGACGTGTCCATGTCCTTCGGCGACAACACCATCTACGAAGGGCTCAGCCTCGAGATCCAGCGAGGTGAGGTGCTGACGATCCTCGGCGGGAGCGGCAGCGGCAAGAGCGTCATGCTCAAGCTCATTCTCGGCCTGTTGCGCCCCGACCAAGGGCGCCTCTACGTGCAGGGCCAGGACATCAGCACGCTCACAGAGGGCGAGCTGATGAGCGCGCGCCGCAAGGTCGGTATGCTGTTTCAGAGCGGCGCGCTGTTCGACTCGATGAATGTGTACGACAACGTCGCTTATGCGCTGGTCGAGCGCGGCACGCTGGGACGCGCCGAGCTCGATCGTAGGGTCGCCGAGGTGCTCGCGATGGTCGGTCTCCCCGGGACCG
>CAZYWR010001331.1:0-1571 GCA_964651185.1 uncultured Polyangiales bacterium | reverse complement strand
CTCGCGCTTGCCGTAGATCGAGCAGGCGTAGAGCGGCCCCTGATGCCCGGCAGCTTTGCACAGCGCGCGGTGGAACTGATACTGCAAGACGGTGGCCAGGAAATAGCGCGCGTACGGCACGTTGGCGGCCACGTGATACTTGGCGCCCGCGTCGAAGTACTCTTCGCCGCGCGGGCTCGGCGGCGCCACGCCCTGAATCTGCCGGCGGAGCTCCCACCAGCTCTGGTTGTAGTCGTCGGGCTGGATCTCACCGGCGAAGACGCGCCAGCGCCACTCGTCGACGACTTTGCCAAAAGGAAGGAAGGCGACATGGTCGAGCGCGCGCTGCAGCAGCTGATTGATCGCGCCCTTTTCACCCGACGGAACGCGACCGAGCAAGCCGACCGACTTGAGGTAAGCGGGCGTGACCGAGAGCGCGACCGCATCGCCTATCGCCTCGTGGAAACCGTCGTTGGCGCCATCCTGAAACAGGATCGGTAAGGTGTAGTATTGCGAGAAGTAGTAGATGTGTCCGAGCTCGTGGTGGATGGTGATGAGGTCTTCTTGATCGATCTTCGTGCACATCTTGATGCGCAGGTCGCCGTCGTAGTGCACGTCCCAGGCGCTCGCGTGGCAGACGACTTCTTTGCCTTCCGGGCGCTTGAGCATCGAGCGCTGCCAAAACGTCTCCGGCAAGGGCGGCAGGCCGAGCGACGTGAAGAACGACTCGCCTAGCTTCATCATGCGCACTTCGTCGTAGCCTTGACGCTTGAGCGCGGGCGTCACGTCGAGCTCGCCGAGTCCGGGATACGGCTCGAGCTCGCGGTACAGGTTGCTCCAGTCTTGCGCCCACATGTTGCCGAGCAAGTGCGCGGGGATGGGCCCCGCTTCGGGCACCTGGCCCGCGCCGTAGCGGGCGCGCAGCTTCGCGCGGACGTAGCAGTGGAGCGCCTCGTAGAGCGGCCTCACCTCGCCCCAAAGCCGCTCGAGGTCGCGCGCGAACGCTTCGGGCGGCATGTCGTAGCGCGCGCGCCAGAGCTCGCCGAGATCGCGAAAGCCGATCGCGCGCGACCCTTCGTTGGCGAGCTGCACGTAGCGCGCGAAGAGGGGACGAATGTCTTTGCCCACAGCGTGCCAACCTCGCCAGGCATCGAGCAGCTCGTCGCGATCGCGGCTCTGCGCGAGGACCTCGCTGAGCTGCTCGAGGTCGCGGCAGCGCGCGGGACCCGCCGAACAGTACTTCCCCTTGCCGTAGCGGGTCTCCATCTTCATCGCCGTCTGCGCCAGCTCTTCGCGGCGGCGCGGGTCTTCGGGCGCGGGCAGGCCGGTGCTGCGGCGCAGGAGCTCGAGCTTGCGCGCGTCGTCAGCGCTGAGCACCGACCAGTCGTGGTGTTGGGCCGCGACGCGGATCGCTTCGCTCAAGTACGCCATGAGCACTTCGTTGGCTTGCGCGGCGCGCTGCTCGGTCTGCTCATTGATGTCCGTGCTCTTTTCCCAGTCGGCCACGGTCGCCGCGACCAAGAGCGAACGCATCTGACGCTCGACGCCATCGAGGAACACCCGCACTTGCTCGGGCGTAGTACCCGCGTCGT